>CAJCBN010000001.1 GCA_903960645.1 uncultured Actinomycetes bacterium
ATGCGCGTGAGCGAGTCGACGAGCACCATGCCGAGCACCGCCAGCACGATGATGCCGAGCCCACCGCCGAAGTAGCCGCCGTAGATGGCGGCGAGGAAGACGCCCACGGCGGGTCCGGCGAGACGCTCGCCGTCGCCGTGCAGCTGGGAGACGCGCACGGCGACCCGCTGCTTGACCGTATCGCCGAGGCCCAGGATGACGACCGCGCCGATGATCAGGAACGGCACCAGCACCTCGAAGGCGCTCTCGGGCGTGACGAGGAGGAGGACCGCGCCGAGGATGCCGCCGAGCGCCGCCGCCGGCAGCAGGACGCGGAGCCGGCGCCCCTGCCCGCCCAGATCACCGCGCTGGGCGTAGGTACCGCCCAGGTAGCCCGGGACCAGCGCGACCGTGTTGGTGACGTTGGCCGTGACCGGCGGCACACCCAGAGCGAGCAGCATGGGGAACGAGATCAACGTGCCACCGCCTGCGAGGGCGTTGACGAGTCCGGCAGCGAGCGCGGCGAGGCCGGCGAGAGCGAGTTCACCGGGCGTCATGGCGAGAATCTACGCGGTATCAGGCGGTCTCGGCGACATCGCGACTCGTGCGATGCTGCTCGATCTTGCGCTTGACCCGCTGAAGGGCGTTGTCGACGGCCTTCGGATCGCAGCCGGCCTGCACCGCGATCGCGTCGTACGACTCGCCGGCCATGAACGCGGCCAGCACCTCGGACTCGAGGGGCGACAGCGAGGAGCCGAGCATCGCGACGAGCGAATCGAGCTCGTCGCTCGAGATGACGCGCGAGGCCGGGTCCAGCGTCGGGGAGCCGGCGATGGCGTCGCCGAGGGTGCATTCGCCGCCCTCAGGGTCCGTGCCGGCGGGCGTATGGGAGAAGGAGATGTAGCCGTTCAGCGGCTGATGCTTGTTGCGGGTCGCACCCTTGATCGCGGTGATGATCTGGCGCGTGATGCAGAGCTCCGCGAAGGAACGGAACGACGTCTCACGATCGACGCGGTAGTCGCGGATCGCCTTGTAGAGGCCGATCAGGCCCTCCTGCTGGAGATCGTCGGAGTCGCCACCGGCGAGGAAGTAGCTCGATGCCTTGAGGCGCACGAACGGCTGGTAGCGGCGGATCAGCTGGTCCAGTGCCGCATCGCTGCCGTTACGGGCGCGCAACACGAGGTTGAGATCGCCCTGGTCGCGCTTCTGTCGGGCCGCGGGGTCGGCGGTCCGTGCGGTGGTTGCTCGGGCGGTCTGCATTAGGGGTCCTGCTCCTCCATCCCGGGGAAAAACCCTCATCGTTTACATGAGGTTTACCCGGACGACCCCATGCTGCCTGACGCATTTGCCAAATGCAAGGCCAATATGAAGATTCATAGGTCTGTTCCTAATTTGCCTGCAAACCGTTACAAACTCGACCATAGCCTAAGGCCTCTGAATTCGGCTCTATGAGCGGCAATGCGCGGCGCACATAGGGTGTTTCCTATGGGCCAAGCCTCTGCAGTGCCTCAGGGCTGTGAGCGCTGGCGCACGGCTTCGAACAGCAGCACGCCGGCCGTGACCGAGACGTTCAGCGACGATACGGCCCCGGCCAGGGGGATCGAGACCGTCTGATCACAGGCATCCATCACGCGGGGCCGCACACCGCTGCCCTCAGCACCCAGCACGAAGATGCAGCCATCGCGGTAGTCCGCACCCGTGTACGTCGTCTCGCCGTCCGCAGCAGCCGCATAGCTCCAGACGCCGGGCCGTTTGGCCCGTTGCAGCCAGTCGGCGAGGTTCGGCGCCACGGCAATCGGCAGGTGCTCGACCGCGCCCGCGCTGGCCTTGGCCACCGCAGCCGTGACAATCGCGCTGCCGTGGCGCGGCACGATCAGCCCGTTGGCGCCCGCGCACTCGGCGCTGCGCACGATCGCACCGAGGTTGCGCGGGTCGCTGACCCCGTCAAGCGCGATCAGCAGCGGCGCGTCCGCATCGAGCAGGTCGTCAGGATCGGCGTAGGGAAAGGGGGCGACCCGGGCGGCGATGCCCTGGTGGTCGGCGCTGCCGGCCAGCGCGCCGATCTCATCGGCGCCCGTCACGCGTACCTCGGCCGTCGTGTCGCGGAGCCAGGGCAGCGCAACGCGGGCCTTCTCGGTGACCAGGATCTCGTGCACGGCCCGCCGACCGCGCGTCGCCTCGCGCACCGGCTGGCGGCCGTAGATGACGTCGACACTCATGCGGGCTGCAACTCGGGGCCGTCGGCAAGGTCCTGCACGACCCAGCCGAGTGCCTGCAATTCGTCGCGGATGGCGTCGGCGCGGGCGAAGTCGCGCGCAGCACGGGCGGCCTCGCGTTCCTGCAGCAGCGCCACCGCAGCAGCGGGGGGACCATCGGCGGTGGCGGCCAGGCCTGCGAGACCGAGCACGTCGAGGCAGTCCACCAGCACCGCGCGCGCCTGCGCCACGTCGGCGGGATCCGCCGGACCGGCATCGAGGGCGGCGTTGAGCGTGCGCACCAGCTCGAACAGGGCGGCGAGGGCCTCGGGCGTGGCGAAGTCGTCGTCGAGCGCAGCACGGAAGCGCGCGTCGACTGCCGCCGCCGTGGCGGCCAGCGGCCCAGCCGCAGCGGGGGCGGTAGTGCCGGCCACGCGGGCGGCGCGACGCAGGGCCTCGCGCAGGCGGTCGTTCGACTTACGCGCGTCTTCGAGCGAGGCCGGGCTGTAGTCGAGCGGCGAGCGATAGTGCGCGCGAGCAAAGAGGCTCAGCAGCGTCTCCGCCCCCTCCCGGTCGAGTGCGTCGGCGAGCCGGTCGACGTTGCCGAGCGACTTCGACATCTTGTCGCCGCCGAAGCGCAGCATGCCGTTGTGCAGCCACGTGCGCGCGAAGGGCCGGCCGGTGATCGACTCGGACTGGGCGCGCTCGTTCTCGTGGTGCGGGAACTTGAGATCGATGCCGCCCCCGTGGATGTCGATCTCCTCGCCGAGCGCCGACATCGCCATCGCCGAGCACTCGATGTGCCAGCCGGGGCGCCCCAGCCCCCACGGCGACTCCCAGGCCGCATCCTCACCGGGCTTCTGCGCCTTCCAGAGCGCGAAGTCGAGCGGCGCCTGCTTCTTCGACGTGATCTCCTCCGGCTGCATCTCGTCGATCCGCTGACCCGACAGCGCCCCGTAGCTCGGGAAGTCGGCGACGCGGAAGTAGACGTCGCCGTCGGCCGCGTAGGCGTGTCCGCCCGCGATCAGCCCCTCGATCATCGCGATGATCTCCGGCAGCGCGTCGGTGACCTTCGGCTCGACGTCGGGACGGCCGAGACCGAGCCGCGACGTGTCGTCGAGGTAGCGCGCCGACTCGCGCTCGGCGAGGGCAACGCTGGCGATACCCTCGGCCTGCGCGGCGGCGTAGATCTTGTCGTTGATGTCGGTGAGGTTGGAGACGACCCGCACCTCCCAGCCGGTGCGGCGCAGGTGGCGCGCCAGCGTCTGCGCGACGACGAACGGCCGCGCGTTGCCGACGTGGATGGGGCCGTAGACCGTCGGACCGCAGACGTAGAGCCCCAGGCGACCGGGCACGAGCGGCTCCACGTCGTGGACGGAGCGGCGCAGCGAGTCGTAGAGGCGGAGGGTCATGGCAGGTCCAGCACGGCCTGGGCGCGGGCGATGATCTCGTCCCGCGGCAGCGCCGCGAGCACGAACGGTAGCGGGATGCCGTGGTCTGCGGACGTCAGCACCCGTCGCACGGACCGCTTCCCCACCCCGAGCGCGTCGGGATCGACCGTGTCGAGGGCGATCAGCGCGGCGGCGGCCGTGCGGTCCGCGTCGGTCGGCGGCAGGGGCGCCGCGCGCTCAATGACCCCGGCCACCAGCGTCACGGCCTGCGGAATCGTCGCGGCGTCGCCCAGTCCGGGGGCCAGCGCGGCGAGCTGCGCCGGCGCGCAGGCGCTGCCCTGCTCCGCAAGCGCCTCCCCCACCCGCCGCACCAGCTCGTCGGCGGGCAGCTGCGCCAGGTGGTCACGTCCGAGCGACTCGAGCAGCGCCGGGTCGAGCCGGGTGGTGCCGTGTCCGAGACGGGCGGGGTCGAAGGCGACGGCCAGCTCGTCGGCAGTGGACGCGGGCAGCGCGGTGATCGGCGGGCAGGCCGAGCGGGCGAGCCAGTCGATGACCGCTGCCGGCAGCCAGCCCGCAGCGCGCAGCGCGTCGACGCCGATGGCCCCGTCACTCGACGACAGCTTGGCGCCGTCCTCGCCCACGACGATGGGCAGGTGCGCGAAGCGCGGCGGCGCGCAGTCGAGCGCCGCGCACAGCACGAGCTGGATGGCGGTGTTGGTGATGTGGTCCTCGCCGCGCAGCACGTGGGTGATCGCCATGGCGGCATCGTCGACGGCGGTGGCGAGGTGGAACGTCGGCCGCCCGTCGGACCGTACGAGGACCGTGCGCGGCAGCTCGCCGGCGGGAATGCGGATCGGGCCACGGCTGAGGTCCTCAATCACGATGTCGTGCTCGACCGGCGGAAGCACGATGGCGCCGTCTCCTCCGCGCCGGGCGGTGCCCACGTCGACGAGGCGCTCGGCGGCCGCCAGGTGCTCGGCGGTGCGCAGCGACTGGCGGTACGGCGCGTACGGGCCCGTATCAGGGCCCTCGTCCACCGTGATGCCGAGCCAGCCCAGCGTGGCCTCGATGCGCTCGGCGGCGCGCTCGGCGTGCCCGGACGGATCGGTGTCGTCGATGCGCAGCACGAAGGCGCCGCCCTGCTGCAGGCGCAGGAGGTGGTTGGCGACGGCCACCATCGCGCCGCCGATGTGGAGGTCGCCCGTTGGGGCGGGTGCGAAGCGGACGCGGACGCTCATCGGGGCAGGCTCGCAGACATCACAGGCGGTAGACGGCGATGGGGTACTCGGCGAGGACGCGATCCGCCGTCATCAGCGTCAATTGCCGCCGCTGCGCCTGTGCGGCGAGTGCGCGATCGAACGGGTCGCCGTGCAGCCGCGGCAGCCCGGCGACTGCGATCGCGTCCTGGGCGTCAAAGGGCAGCAGCCTGAATCCCGAAGCCTCTGCATCGTCGACGAAAGCCGCCGCCGACGGCATCACGCCGCGGGCCTCGCCGAGCGCCATCTCGAGACCCGAGACGGCGCTGACGTAGACGCTTCCCGACACCACTTCGGCATCGATCGCGGTCCGTGCCTCTCCGGATAGCCGAGGCGAGTCGGTCAGCCACCAGACGACCGCATTCGTATCCAGGAGCAGCGCCACGCGTCAGGCTCCGTGCTGCGGACGCTGATCGCCGTCCGCCGGAGGGTCGTCGGCGAAGGCCAGATCCCCGAACATCTCGCGCAGCTCCTCCTCGCTCCACTCGAAGGCGTCGTCAGGGATGTCGTACTTGCCCTTCCACGCACCTGGACCGGCCCACTCGCGCTGGACAGGGATCGGCACGATCTTCGCGATCGGCGCGCCACCGCGGGCGAGGATGATCTCCTCGCCGGCCTCGACGCGCGCCAGCAGCTTTGACAGGTGCGTCTTGGCCTCATGGACATTCACGATGTCGGTCACGATAGCTCGCATGTTAGTCCACTTAGTCAAGGAATGCACGCGGATCGTGTCGCCGCGTGCGCGCACTACGCTGCCGGAGTGCCAATGACGCCCGAGCAGCTCGCCGAACGCGTCCTCTGCTGGTACGCAGCGCACGGTCGCGACCTACCCTGGCGCCACACGCGCGATCCGTACGCCATCCTCGTCAGCGAGGTGATGCTGCAGCAGACCCAGGTCGAGCGCGTGATCGAGCGCTGGACGGCCTGGCTCGAGCGCTGGCCGACCGCCGTGGCACTCGCCGCCGCCCCGCGCGCCGAGGTGATCGCGGCCTGGCAGGGGCTCGGCTACAACCGTCGCGCCGTCGCGCTGCACGAGGCGGCCGCCGTGCTCGCCGAGCACGGCATCCCGCAGGATCAGGCCGGTTGGCGGGCGCTCCCGGGCGTCGGGCCGTACACCGCCGCGGCCGTCTGCGCCCTCGCCCTCGACCACGACGTCGTGCCGCTCGACGTCAACGTGCAGCGCATCCTCGAGCGCGCACTCGACGCGACGGCAATCGAGCCACCGGCGGGCAAGGGCCACGACCTGACGCAGGCGCTGTTCGACCTCGGCGCCACGACGTGCCTGGCGCGGATCCCCCGCTGCGAGCAATGCCCACTCGCCGACGCCTGCCCAAGCCGCGGCCGGCGCTACGAACCGCAGCGCAAGCAGAGCCGTTTCGAGGGCTCACGTCGCCAGGCCCGCGGCCAGCTGCTGGACCGTCTGCGCGCCGGTCCGGTGCGCCTCGCCGACTGCGATCCCACGATCGCTGCGTTGCTGATCGACGACGGGCTGGCCGAGCGGCAGGGCCGCCGCCTCACGCTGCCGAGCTGAACGCCCACCTGCTGCCGGAAGCCGATATACGCTGTGGTCACGGATCGCACCGGTCCATCCACCCATCGTCGAGGGCCTGCCGTTGACCATCGTCCTGATCGTGATTGCCGCGCTGATCGTCCTGATCGCGCTGTGGTTCATCCTCACCTTCAACTCCCTCGTGCGACTCCGCAACGAGGTCGCGCAGGGGCTGTCGTCGATCGACGTGCAGCTGAAGCGCCGCGCCGACCTGATCCCGAACCTCGTCGAGGCCGTCAAGGGCTACGCCCAGCACGAGACCGCGGCCTTCGAGAGCGTCAGCAATGCGCGCGCCAAGGCGCTCGGGGCCACCACGCTCGATGAGAAGGCTGCTGCCGACGGCGAGATGCAGGCCGCGGTCGGCAAGCTGTTCGCGATCGCCGAGGCCTACCCGGAGCTGCGGGCCGTCGAATCGTTCACGCAGCTGCAGACCGAGCTCGCGGACACCGAGGACAAGATCGCCGCGGCCCGCCGGTACTACAACACGACGGTCCGCGTCTACATCACGAAGCAGCAGACGCTGCCCACGTCGTTGATCGCCGGCGCACTCGGGCACCATCCCGTCGAGTTCTACCGCCTCGAGGACGACGCTCAGCGCGAGCCCATCCAGGTCGAGCTCGGCGCATGACCCTCCAGCAGCAGATCCGCTCGGCCCGCACGCGGACCCTTGTCGTGATGATCCTGTTCTTCGCCCTGATGGCGGTGATCGTGGCCGGCGTCTACGTCTTCTTCGGATCCGGCTTTGGCCTGCTGATGCTGCTCGTCGCGGTCGGCTACGGGTTCTTCGGCTACATCGCCGCCGGCTCGATCGTCGCCGCGACGGCCGGCGCGCACAAGATCACCAAGGCCGATGCCCCCGAGCTGTGGAACACCGTCGAGAACGCCGCGATCGCGGCAGGGCTGACGAAGACACCCGACATCTACATCATCGACGACCCCGCGCCGAACGCATTCGCCGCGGGTCGCACGCCGGACAAGGCCTACGTGGCCGCGACGACCGGGATCCTGCAGCTGCTCGACAAGCGCGAGCTTGAGGGCGTGATGGCGCACGAGATGGCTCACGTGCGCAACCGCGACGTGCGCCTGATGACGCTCGCTGCGGTGATGGTCGGCGTGATCACGCTGATCGCCGACATGCTGATGTGGTCGATCTTCCTCGGCGGCGGCCGCAACAGCGACAACAACAACCCGGTTGGGGCGATCATCGCGATCATCGCGATCATCCTCGCGCCGATCGGCGCCGCGCTGCTCCAAATGACGCTGTCACGCCGGCGCGAGTACCTCGCCGACGCCACGGCGGCCGAGCTGACCGGCGACCCGGAGGGCCTCGCCCGCGCACTCTGGAAGCTCGGCGGCGACCAGCGCCCGCTGCGCAAGGTCAACCGCGCCACCGCGCACATGTGGATCGAGTCGCCGCTGCGCGACAACCACGGCCTGAAGTCCGGCCTGTCCGGCCTCTTCGACACGCACCCGCCCCTGCAGGAGCGCATCGACCGCCTGCAGGAGATGGGTGGCTTCCAGCTGCCGCCGGTCCCCAAGGGCGCGGCCGAAGCCGAGGCCTAGGAAACCACCACCCCACCGCGCCGCGCCCTTGGGGACCGGCGGCAACCCGAAGCCTTAATGGGATCCGGGTCCGAATTGTCCGGTGGCGTGCCCACTCAGCGGCCCTGCGAGTGACAATTCGGACCCGGATCCAGAAGCGTGGAATCCACGCCCCGGCAGGCGGCAACTCTGGACGCGGGTCCAGATCTGCAGACTCAGTCGCGCTCGAGCAGCACAACCGCCTGGGCCGCAATGCCCTCGCCACGGCCGGTAAAGCCCAGTCCGTCTGCCCCCGTCGCACGGATCGACACTCGCTCAGCGACGTTTCTGGACCCGGGTCCAAGAACGTCAAAATTCGACGTTTTTGGACCCGGGTCCAAAAACGTCGTGCGGGTTCAGGCGCGCTCGAGCAGCACGACGGCCTGCGCGGCGATGCCCTCACCCCGGCCGGTGAAGCCGAGGCCGTCGGTGCCCGTGGCCCGGACCGAGACGCGGTCGGGTGTCGAGCGGAGCGCCTCCGCGCAGTTGGCACGCATCGCATCGACGTGAGGGGCGATGCGGGGCTGCATCGCGACGACCATGCAGTCGGCGTTGACGAGCGTCCAACCGTCCTCCGCGATACGCGCGCAGGCCAGGCGCAGCAGCTCGAGCGAGGCGGCGTCCTTCCACGCGGCATCGGACGGGAACATCCGGCCGATATCGCCGATGCCGGAGGCACCGAGGATCGCGTCGGTCAGCCCGTGGCAGACGACGTCGGCGTCG
>CAJCBN010000002.1 GCA_903960645.1 uncultured Actinomycetes bacterium
ACCACCACCACCACCACCCTCAGGCCCACGGTGCTCCCGAGCCGCACCCGGGTCACCAGTGGTCAGGCGATGCGCCTCGCCATTCGCACCATCAACACCGGCACGGCCACCGCCACGTCGGTTACCTCCTGCCTGAGACTTCCGCAGAACCTGGTGGTCACGCGGGCAGCTGGCGCGAGGCGCTCAGGGCGCACCCTGTGCTTTGCCCTTGGCGATCTCCGCGCAGGTGCGACGCTCACCAAGGTCGTGACCGTGCGGGCGGTTGCCACCAGCAGCGTTACCCGCAGGGTCGCAGGCACCACGCGCTCAACAGCGGCAAGCCCTGCGCTCACAGCAACGCACTCGCCGGCCATCCGCATCAGTCCGCGCACCGCACAATCGCGGGTGACGGGGTAGATGCATAGCGTCTGAGCGGGGCGATCCCTCTCGGCCGCTGAACATCCGTTGTCACTGGTTCGAACCCAGTAACGCCTGCAGAGCCGTACCGGGAGCACTGACGAACGTTCAAAAAGGCCCATTTGTATGGACTTCGCGTGGGAAAGTGGACATCGCAATGGCCAATCCGGGGTGGACACGCCGTGGCCAATTTCTGGACAGCGACATCACCGCTTACACGTAGGCCACAGGCCTGTGCTGTGAACCGTCGAAGGGGCGCCTCGGGGCGCCCCTTCTGCGTTTTCAGGCGTCGCTACGGCGACGGTTGAGGATCGCGCCGTCGCGGCGCACGCTGAGGATGCTGCCGCTGCAGCCGACACTCAGAATCGAGCCAGCGCTGAACACCGAGAGGATCGAACCGGCGCTGGCCAGCGAGAGGATCGAGCCCGCACTCGCGAGCGACAGGACGCTGCCAGCGCTAAAGGCCGACAGGATCGAGCCGGCGCTGGCCAGCGAACCAATCGAGCCGACGCTGGCGCGCGACTGCAGGAAGGACGAGGAGCGAGCATCGGGCGAATGCACAACGCAATAATGGCACGGCGTTGGCGTGCGCCATTCCGTGCGCCCAGCGCGTACGCTACGCCGCGAGACCGACACGGAGCAGGAATTCCCGATGGCTGACACCTTCAAGGCACTGATGATGCGCGAGACCGAGGACGGCAAGGTAGCCGCCGCGATCGAGGAGATCAGTGTCGCCGACCTGCCCGAGGGCGAGGTGCTCGTCAAGGTCGAGCACTCCACGCTCAACTACAAGGACGGCCTCGTCGTCGACGGCAACAAGGGCCGCCTGGCGCGGAAGTTCCCGCACATCCCCGGCATCGACCTCGCCGGCACCGTGCTCGAGTCGTCCGATGCGCGCTACGCCGTGGGCGACCGCGTCGTCGTGACCGGCTGGCACATGGGTGAGCGCTACTGGGGTGGCTTCTCCGAGGTCGCCCGCGTGCGCGCCGACTGGCTCGTGCACGTCCCCGCCACGATGACCACGCGACAGGCGATGGCCGTCGGCACGGCTGGCCTGACCTCGATGTTCGCGCTGATGGCGCTCGAGGAGCATGGCCTGAAGCCCGGCGGTGACAAGCCCGTGCTGGTTACGGGCGGCGCCGGCGGCGTCGGCTCCGTCGCGATTGCGCTGCTCGCCCGCCACGGCTACACCGTCGCGGCCAGCACTGGCCGTCCCGAGCTCGGCGATTACCTGACGGGCCTCGGCGCCACGGAGATCGTGACGCGCGAGGAGCTGGCCGAGGACTCCGCGGCACCGCTCGAGTCCGAGCGCTGGGCGGGCTGCATCGACGCCGTCGCCGGCTCGACGATCTCGCGCGTCATCCGCCAGCTCGAACGCGGCGCCTCCGTGGCCGCCTGCGGTCTGGCCGGCGGCGCCACGTTTGACGGGCACATCATGCCCTTCCTGCTGCGCGGGGTGAATCTGCTCGGTATCGACTCCGTCGCTATGCCGTACGAGCGTCGCGTCATCGCCTGGAACCGCATGGCCGACGAGCTCGACCTGTCGCTGCTCGATGAGATGACGGGCGGGTGCTCGCTCGAGGAGATTCCCGCGCAGGCCAAGGCGATCCTCAAGGGGCAGGTCAAGGGCCGGCTCGTGGTCGACATGGCCTGATGCACGAGGCCGCACCCGCCGTCGCGCCGGAGGTACCGGAGAAGATCGCGCTCGTGATGCGCCGCCAGCGGCGGTCGCTGCGGGCGCTGCGGGCGGAGGGCATCGTGCTGCCCGCGCTCCTGCTCGTCTTCGTGCTGTCCGTGACGGCGCTCGACGGCGTCGTGCCCATGGGGCTCGGGCTGGCGCTCGCGTTCATCCCGGTCCCGTTGGTGGCCGCCGTGCTGCTTCGCCTCGACCGCTTCGAGCCCGAGCCGACGCGGCTCCTGCTGCGCACGTTCCTGTGGGGAGCGGGGGCGGCGACCGCCATCGCGCTGGTCGTCAACACCGGTGTCGGCATCCTGCTCGGCGAGGATGCGGCGACGATCGCCTCGGCGCCGGTCGTCGAGGAGGTCGCGAAGGCGCTCGCGCTCCTGTTCGTGATCCGTCGGCGGCCCGGCTTCCTCGACGGTGTGCACGACGGGATCGTCTACGCCGCGTGGGTGGCGCTCGGCTTCGCCACGGTCGAGAACGTCCTCTACTACGCGGAGGCGTGGAGCGGAGGCGGCGCGGAGGACCTCACGATCACGTTCGTGCTGCGCGGGCTGATGACGCCGCTCTGCCATCCGATCTTCACCGCCATGACGGGCATCGCCCTCGGGCTCGCGGTCAAGCGGCGCGGCTGGCGCGGCTGGCGTATCGCGCTGGTGGCCGTCGGGCTGCTCCTCGCGATCTTGCTACACGCGCTGTGGAACCTTTCGGCCACGATCGGCTCTGCGCCGATCGCCTACGTGGCCGGCTACCTGCCGCTGGCCATCATCGGTCTGGTGCTCCTGATCGCCGGCGCCCGCCGCGAGCGCCGCATTCTGCGCGAGGGTCTTGAGTCAGAGATCGAGCGCGGCACGCTGGAGCAGGCCGCCTACGAGCAGCTGATCGCCGGCGGGCGCACGCGCGGCCGCATGCGTCGGCAGGCCCGGCGGGCGGGCCGCGAGGCGCGGCGGCTGCTCTACCAGTACGAGGCGGCCGCCTACGAGTTGGCGCACGCCAACAAGCGAGGCGAACGGCCCGGTCGACCGAACGCGGAGGAGACGGCGGCGGCCTGCCGCACCTGCCTCGTTGACGCGCGGACGCGTCTTGGCGAGCTCGCTCCCGGAGTCGTCGCGACCTGAACGCGGGCAGGGTCGCTATCGTGGCGACATGCGCGTGGCGATCATCGGAGGCGGCGTCGTCGGCTTGGCCTGCGCGTGGTCGCTCGCCCAGCGCGGCGCTGAGGTGGTTGTCCTGGAGCGCGACGTCATCGGCGACGGCGCCTCGAAGGGCAACACCGGCTGGGTCTCGCCGACGATCTCCTTCCCGCTCGCCTCGCCCGGCACGCTGATGATGGGCATGAAGAGCGCGTTCGACCCCAACGGTGCGCTGGTCATTCGCCCGGAGCTGGACACCCGCTGGCTGCGCTGGCTCTGGGCCTTCCGCGGTGCTGCCTCCCGCGAGCGCTTCCTGAAGGGCGTCGAGGCACTGCACAACCTCAATCGCCGCACCTTCGAGGTGCTCGACTCCTACGCCGCCGACGGGATCCCGTTTGAGATGCACGCCGGCGGCATCCTCACCCTCGGCAAGACCGAGAAGGGCATCGCCTGGTTCGGCCCCGTCTTCGAGGATCTGCAGAAGCTGGGTTTCGAGGGGCAGATCGAGACCCTGACACCCGCCGAGGCCCGCCTGATCGAGCCCGCGATCGGCGACGACGTCAAGTTCGTGGTGCGCACGACGATCGACCGCTACGTGCAGCCGCAGACGCTGATGCGCGGCCTCGCCGACCGCGTCGTCGAGCTGGGGCATGAGGTGCGTGAGCAGGTCACGGTCACCGGCATGCGCCCGACCGCGTCCGGCTGGGAGATCGCGACGAGCGACGGTCCGGTACAGGCCGATCGCGTGGTCGTGGCCACTGGTGCCGTCAGTCCGGCACTGCTCAAGCCGCTTGGGATCGACGTGCCGATCGTGCCCGCCAAGGGGTACTCGATCACGCTCAAGGGCGACGGTACGCGGCCCTCGCAGGCGCTGTACATGACCGAGTCGAAGATCGGCGTCTCTGGGTTCGACGAAGGTGTACGCATTGCCGGCGTCTTCGAGCTGCCCGGCAAGGATCTCACGATCGATCGCCGTCGCCTCGACGTGGTCGTGAAGGACGCCTGCTCGTACCTCGCCGATTGGCACCCGTCGACGAGCGAGACGAGCGTGGAGGGGTGGGCCGGCTTC
>CAJCBN010000003.1 GCA_903960645.1 uncultured Actinomycetes bacterium
CGAGCTGATCATCGTCGTGCTGGCGATCCGCGAGGGCGGCGCGCTGATCGACGTGGCGCGCTACTCGATCATCGGCTCCGTGCTCGGCAACGTGCTGCTGATCCTCGGCGCGTCCCTGCTCGTCTCCGGCCTCAAGAACGGCCGCCAGGGCTTCAACGCGACGATCGCCGGTGTCAACGCCACCATGCTGCTGCTCGCGACGACAGCCCTCGCGATCCCCACGCTGTTCTCGTACGTGATGCCGGCTGACACCAGCGCCACCATCGGGGTCTCGCACGGCGTGGCGATCGTGATGGCGCTTCTCTACGTCGCCTACCTCATTCACGCGTTCCGCTCGCCGGAGGAGTCCGGTGTCACCGAGGGTGCGCCACGCTGGTCGCCACGGCTCTCCCTGAGCGTGCTCGTCATCTCCGCGGTGATCACCGGCTTCCTGTCGGAGTTCCTCGTGGGTGCAATCGAGCCCACCATCGAGTCGACCGGCATCTCCCCCATCTTCATCGGCCTGATCGTCGTCCCGATCATCGGCAACGTCGCCGAGCACTTCGCTGCGGTCAAGATCGCGGCCAAGGGCAACCTCGACTTCTCGATGAGTATCGCCTTCAACTCGGCGCTACAGGTCGCACTGGCGGTCACCGCGGTCGCGATCGCCGCGGGCTTCGCCTTCGGCCACGAGCTCACGCTCTCCTTCGGCGCGCTCGAGATGTCCGTGTTGATCGCCGCCGCCGTGGTCGCTGCCTTCATCGCGGTCAGCGGCAAGGCCACGTGGCTCGAGGGCCTCGAGCTGCTGGCGATCTACGCGATCGCCGCGCTGGCGTTCTGGTACGCGTGATGAGCTTCTGACCGGGTGCATCAGGTTTGCTTTGGTGCCTGGCACCAAAGCAAAGCTGATCCACCCGGTCAGGCCCTCCTCAGTAGTCGACGCGCACGAGGCAGAGGCCATGCGGCGGCGCAGTCCAGCCCGCTTCCTCGCGCGGTCGGCCCGCGAGGAGGGCGGCAAAGCTGTCCGGGTCGGTGCCGCTGTCGCCGCGAGCCGTCACGATCATCGTGCCGACGAGGGTGCGGACCATGTGGCGGAGGAACGCGTTGGCGGTGACCTGGAATTGGAGGCCGCCGTCGGTGTCGACCCAGCGCGCGGCGTGGATCGTCCGCGTGAAGGTGCGGTGCTCCGTCTCGGCCGGGGTGAACGCCGTGAAGTCATGGGTGCCGACGAGCTCGGCTGCGAAACGGTCGAGCAGCGCGCGCTCGAGGCGGCGCGGCTCGTGGAGCTCGCGCAGGCTGCGCAGCGGATTGCGCAGCGGCCCGAGTCGGACGTCATAGGTATACGAGCGGCTGACGGCGGAGAAGCGGGCGCTGAAGTCGGCGGCGACGTCCTCCGCGGCCAGGACGGCGATGTCGGGCGGCAATTGGTCGTTGAGGGCACGGGCCAGCGAGGCGGTCGGCGGTCCGGCCTCGCGCTGGATGCTGACCACCTGGCCGCTCGCGTGGACGCCAGCGTCGGTCCGTCCGGCGACGATGAGGTCACCGCGCACCGCGTGCAGCGCGTCGAGCGAGCGCGCCAGTTCACCGGCCACGGTGCGCGCCTCCGGCTGCGGGGCCCAGCCGGCGAACGCCGTACCGTCGTAGGCGACCTGCAGCCGGGTGTTCACCATTCCTGGGAATCGATCCGATCGAGCAGCTGCCGGGCGCCACCGCCCCGGGCGAGCAGGACGAGGCAGCCCGCGGCGAGCAGCGCACCGCCGAACAGCGGTACACCACCGTCGACGCGACCGGCCGTGGCGACCAAGACGAGCACGACGAGGAGCACGACGAGCGCGCAGAGGCGGGTGGCGAGGCCGAGCGCGAGGCCGAGGCCGAAGACGATCAGGAGTGCGCAGCCGAGCCAGGTCGCGAGCCCCGGTGCCGGCAGACCCCAGTCGGCCGCGTGCGCGGCGACCGCGGCGTGGCCCCGCGCGTTCAGCACGCCGATGACGACTGCGGCCACGCCGACGAGCACGCGGATGATGAGGAGAACGACGACGAGCCCCTGCGGGCGCGGGGTGCGCTGCCCTGGCATGCCGTCCTCGATCAGGCTCGCTCCGGCCCGGTACGCGCTCATCGTCTGAGCCTAGGCGTCAGCTGCGTCGGCGTCGATGCGCGTGCCCGCGATGACTGCGCGCAGGTCGTCCTCGAGGCCGTCGTAGGCCGACGAGGGGACGGTGCAGACGATCGCGTAGCCGGCGCCGCCGATAGTGGTCAGCCCGACAAGCTGGCGGAGCCGCAGCCCCGCGGCCTCCCACTCGACGAGACGCAGGTGCCCAGGGGCGCCAGAGATCTCGATGTGCTCGACGGCACGGGTCTCGCGGACCGGCACCTGATCGGCCAGCTTCTGAACCCAGCCGCTCGAGAAACCGCCGAGGCCCATGCTGGCGCAGAGCACCTCGCGGGTAACCACGACGTTGGGCTGTGCGCCGCCCATCGGCGGACCGACGAGCGTGAGCACCGTGCGATCCTCCCAGCCGGCGGGCTGCGGAACCGTGATCGCTCCGGCGGTGGCGTGGGTGGAATCGCTCATGCCGAACGCACCCTACCTGCGGTTGCTCAGTCGACCCATTCGAGGATCGCCATCTCGGCGTTGTCCCCGGAGCGCGGGCCGAGCTTGACGATCCGCGTGTAGCCGCCTTCGCGCTCGGTGAAGCGCGGCGCGATGTCCGTGAACAGCGCGTGCACAACGTCGCCGCTGCGGAGGTAGGCCTTCGCCTGCCGACGGGCGTGCAGGTCGCCGCGCTTGCCGAGCGTGACCATCTTCTCGGCGATCGGGCGGACTTCCTTGGCCTTCGCCAGCGTGGTCGTGATCCGACCATGCTCGACGAGGGAACCCGTCAGGTTCGAGAAGAGTGCCTTGCGATGGGCCGAATCACGGCCCAGGGTGCGTCCCTTGCGCTGGTGCCGCATGCCTAGCCCTCGTCTCCGCGCAGGCGCAGACCATGGGCGCCGAGGGCGGCACGGATCTCGTCGATCGACTTGCGCCCGAAGTTCGGGATCGCAGCCAGATCGCGGTCCGACTTGGCGACGAGGTCGCCAACCGTCTCGATGCCGACGCGCTTGAGGCAGTTGTACGAGCGGACGCCGAGCTCGAGCTCCTCGATCAGGATGTGCTCCATCCCGTTCGTCGGGGCGACGTCGAACTCCGGCACCGCACGCTCAAGGCTGCGGGCCAGCTCGGCGGTGTCCATGTTGGCGAAGATGTTGAGCTGACGGATCAGGATCTCCGCGGCGGCCGTGACGGCCTCCTTGGGATCGATCGCGCCGTTCGTCTTCACGTGGAGCGTGAGCTTGTCGAAGTCCGTGTCGGAGCCGACGCGCGCCGGCTCGACCGTGTAGGTCACGCGGCGGACGGGCGAGAAGATCGAGTCGACCGGAATGACGCCGATCGTGGACTCGAAGTCCTTGTTCTCGCTGGCCGGCACGTAGCCGCGGCCGCGACCGATGGTCAGCGACATCTCGAGCTTCGACTTGGCGGCGAGGTTGCAGATCACGAGATCCTTGTTGAGGATCTCGACGGGACCGGCAACGGCGATGTCGGCAGCGGTGACAACACCGGGGCCGGCCTTGACGATGTCGGCCTCGATCTCGAGCGCGTCGCCCTCCATGTTGAGGATCAGACCCTTGAGGTTCAGGATCATGTCCGTGACGTCCTCGCGGACGCCCGGGATCGTCGTGAACTCGTGCTGGGCGCCCTCAATGCGGACACTGGTGACCGCGGCGCCCTCGAGCGACGACAGGAGCACGCGGCGCAGCGAGTTGCCGAAGGTGTAGCCGAAGCCACGCTCGAGCGGCTCGACGACGAAAACGCCCTCGGTCGCGGAGACCTCCTCGTGGGTGATCTGCGGCATCTGGAATTCAAGCATGCGGGTGCTCACTTCGAATACAGCTCCACGATCAGCTGCTCTTGGACAGGGGTATCGATCTCGTCACGGTCCGGCATGCGGAGCACCTTGCCCGTGAGGTTGTCATGGTCGGCCTGGAGCCAGTTGGCAACCGACGCAGTCAGGTCGGTGGCGCTGCGAACCGCGCCCTCGCCCGCTGCCCCGGGACGCAGCGACACGATGTCGTCTGCGCGCACCTGGTACGACGGGATGTTCACCCGACGACCGTTGACATGGAAGTGGCCGTGGCGCACCAGCTGCCGCGCCTGAGCGCGAGAGGCGGCGAAACCGAGGCGGTAGACGACGTTGTCGAGGCGCATCTCGAGCAGGCGGAGGAGCTCTTCGCCGGTGATGCCCTGACGCCGCGACGCCTTCTTGTAGTAATTGCGGAACTGCTTCTCGAGGACGCCGTAGTAGCGGCGCGCCTTCTGCTTCTCGCGCAGCTGCAGCAGGTACTCGGACTGCTTGATGCGCCCGCGGCCATGCTGGCCCGGCGGGTAGGAGCGGCGCTCGACGGCGCACTTCTCGGTCAGGCAGCGCTCGCCCTTGAGGAAGAGCTTGACGCCCTCACGGCGGCACTGTCGGCACTTGGGATCGGTAACGCGGGCCATTGCTCAGCTGCTCCTAGACGCGACGCCGCTTGCGGGCGCGGCAGCCGTTGTGGGCCTGCGGGGAGACGTCACGGACGCCGATGATCTCGAGACCGGCCGCCTGCAGGGAGCGCATCGCGGTCTCGCGACCGGAGCCCGGTCCCTTCAGGAAGACCTCGATCTTCTGGAGACCGTGCTCCATGCCCTCGCGGGCGCAGAGGTCGGCAGTCACCTGAGCGGCGAACGGCGTCGACTTGCGGGAGCCCTTGAATCCGGCAGCGCCGGCGCTCTTCCACGCCAGGACGTTGCCCTCCTTGTCGGTGAGCGCGACAATCGTATTGTTGAACGACGTCTTGATGTGCGCTTGGCCAACGGCCACGTTCTTGCGCACCTTGCGGCGCGTGCGGCCGCGACTGCTGCCACCGGATCGACGAGGAGGAGCCATGAAGCTGGGGAGTCCTTTCCTTAGCCCTTGCGGCCGCGGGAGACGGTCTTCTTCGGACCCTTGCGGGTGCGGGCGTTGGTCTTCGTGCGCTGACCGCGGACCGGGAGGCCGCGGCGATGGCGAATGCCGCGGTAGCAGCCGATCTCCATCAGACGCTTGATATTGGCGGAACGCTCACGGCGCAGGTCGCCTTCGACCTGGACGTTCGCGTCGATGTACGCGCGGAGGCGGGCGACTTCCTCATCGGTCAGGTCGCGGACCTTCTGATGCGACTCGACACCGAGCTCCTTGCAGATCGACTGCGCGGTGCTGCGGCCGATGCCGTAGATGTACGTCAGCCCGATCTCGACGCGCTTTTCCCGAGGGATATTGACTCCGGCGATACGTGCCACTGACTACCCCTGACGCTGCTTGTGGCGGGGATTCACGCAGATCACATGCACGACACCCGAGCGCTTGATCACTCGGCACTTTTCGCACATCGGCTTGACGCTCGGTCGGACCTTCATGAAACCCTCGGGTGTGGAACGGATTGGATTGCGCGCACGGCGAACAACGTCGCACCGGCTCGCGGAGGGGCACCGTAGCAGAGCATTTCGCTCGGGTGCGCCAGCACCATCAGATGGGCCGATTCACGATGGAATCACCGTGCGCGAGGGTCAGGACACGAGGACCCTCCTCGGTGATGGCGACCGTGTGCTCGAAGTGCGCGGCGAGCGAGTCGTCGACCGTGAAGATCGACCAGCCGTCGTCGTCGATGTGGATCTCGTAGGCGCCGTCCGTGATCATCGGCTCGATCGCCAGCGTCATGCCGGCCTTGAGCTCGGGACCCGTTCCGGCCTCGCCGTAGTTCTTGACCTGCGGGTCCTCGTGCATCGAGCGGCCGACGCCGTGGCCGACGAGATCGCGGACGACGGCGAACCCGGCGGTCTCCACCACGCCCTGCACGGCCGCGCCGATGTCACCGAGGCGCCCACCCACGTGGCAGGCCTCCACGGCGGCCTGCAGGGACGCCTGACACGTACGCAGGAGCTCTCTGGTGCGTTCCGGGACCTCACCGATGGCGATCGTCACGGCGGAGTCGCCGACGAAGCCCTGGCGGGTGACGCCGACGTCGACCGAGAGGATGTCGCCCTCAACGAGCACGATCTCGTCGCTCGGGATGCCGTGCACGATCATCGTGTTCGGCGAGGCGCAGATGGAGCCGGGAAAGCCGCGGTAGCCCTTGAAGGTCGGTACGCCGCCGGCCGCGCGGATGTGGCGCTCGGCGATCTGGTCGAGGTCGAGCGTCGACATCCCCGGACGCGCCGTCTCGGCGAGCAGCCCGAGGGTCTCGGCGACAATCGCCCCCGCGGCCGCCATGCGGTCGAGGTCGCGCGCGGACTTCCGGTGGATCACGCGGGTAGCGCCGCGTCGATGCGGGCGGCGACCTCGTCGGTCGTGCCGATGCCGTCGATCAGAACCTCGCGCACGCCGGCGCGCTGGTAGTGCTCGCGGACGGGCAGGGTCTGCGCCAGGTAGACGTTGCGATAGCGGTTGCGGACCACGTCCGGCTCGTCATCGGGACGGCGGATCAGCGGGAGACCCTCGTCGTCGTCGACACCAGGCGTCTGCGGCGGATCACTGACCTCGTGGTAGACGCGGCCGTTCTGAGCGGTCAGGCGCCCGGAGATGCGCTGGACGACCTCTTCCTCGGGCACGTCGAGCACGAGGACGCACTCAAGGGGACTCCCCCGCTCGGCGAGCATCGCGTCGAGCGCGGCGGCCTGCGCCACGTTGCGCGGGAACCCGTCGAGGAGAAACCCGGTGGCGGCGTCGGGCTCGGCCAGACGATCCCCCAGCATCCGCACGACGAGCTCGTCGGGGACGAGGTCGCCGGCGTCCATGAAGGCCTTGGCCTCACTGCCGAGCGCCGTACCGCCCTTGACGTTGGCGCGCAGGATGTCACCGGTCGAGATGTGCGGAATCGCGAGGCGCTCCGCGAGACGTGGCGCCTGGGTTCCCTTGCCGGCTCCGGGTGGCCCGAAGATGAGGTACGCGCCCGGCACTACTTGAGGAAGCCCTCG
>CAJCBN010000004.1 GCA_903960645.1 uncultured Actinomycetes bacterium
GGGGCCAGACCCCTCTGATCAATCAGGGATCCATGTTCGCCACGGGCCTGCGCGCCACGAAGGCCGAGGCGAGGGCGAACACGGCGAGGGCCGCGAAGGCGATGCCGCCGACGTCGTGGTCCATCATCAGGCCGGCGAACGGCGTCAGGATCAGCGCGAAGACGGCACCGGTCATGTTGACGAAGGCGATGGCGGCGGCGGGGTAGCGCGGCTCGGCGCGGACCGACAGGACGAAGATCGCGCTGAAGGGCAGCGCGTAGCCGATGCCGATAAACAACGAGATGATCGCCGCGAGCCACGTGGGCGGTTGCAGCGCGATCAGAGCAAGTGCAAAGGCCGACATGATCGCGGCGCCCGGTCCGAGCAGACGCCAGGGCACGCCGCGAGCGAAGAGCGCACCGCCGATCGGTCGGAAGATCGCGGCGACACCGAGCAGCATGAAGCCGACGGCGCCGGCCACGAACGTCGTGGCGTTGCCGTTGACGAGGTGCGTGACGATCCACGCGCCCATCACGAGACTCGAGCCGAACGAGGCGGAGTGAATCATCGCCAGGCGCCACAGCGGACCCGACCGGAACACCGCGCCGAGATGGTCGATTGCACTGCCGGCCGCCGGACGCGGTGCGGCATCGTCCTTCGGCCCGAAGAGCGAGCCGAGCACGGCGATGCCGGCGGCGATCACGAAGCTCCAGCGCCACGACGCACCGGCCGACTCCAGCCCGGCCCCGACGATCAGTGCGAGGCCGAGACCGAGGGTCGCCGCGCCGCCGAAGATGCCGGCAAGAAACGCACCGCCGAGCCGCCGCGTGCCGTCGAGACCGCCGACGAAGACCGGGCCCGTACCGAGGCCGACCAGCAGCCGTGCGAGCCCCAGCACCCAGAAGACGGGACTGACAGCAGCCAGCAGGTTGGCGGCGGCGACGAAGATGAACGCGTAGCGCACCAGCTTGAGCGGGCCGATTCGCTGGGCGGGCTCGGCCGCCGGCAGCTGTGACAGAGCGTGCGTCACGAGGAGCAGGGTGGTCAGGAGTCCGACCGCGCCCAAGGTGACGGTGAAGGAGCTCGCCAGCTGGCGTGCAATCGGGCCGATGATCGCGAAGTTCCAACCGATACCGATGGCGATCAGGAACACCCGCAGCATCACACCGAACGATGGACGAGCGGTTTGGGGGGGTGTCGTCACGGCTAGATTCGAGGGCGCTGGTTTGACAGCGGCACCCGAGGCACTCTATAACGCCTGCAGCGCGGAGGATTTACGGCAGCGGGTTTTTTGTACGCTGTCCCTCGCGAGGAGAGAACCAATCGGAGGAGCGGGATGAAGCGCATCGGAGTCGACGTCGGCGGAACTTTCACCGACCTCATCTACGTCGATGATGAGAAGGGCACGGTCTTGGTCCACAAGACACCGTCGACGCCGGCGGATCCGTCGATTGCGACGGTCGACGGCATCTCGACGCTCTGCCAGATGGCGAACATCAAGCCGTCGGAGCTGGATCAGGTCTTCCATGGCACGACCGTGGCCACCAACATCGTCATCGAGCACAACGGCGCCAACGTCGGCATGATCACGACGAAGGGCTACCGCGACATCATTCACATCGCGCGGCACAAGAAGCCGATGAACTTCTCGCTGTGGCAGAACCTGCCGTGGCAGGCGTTCCCGATCGCGCGCCGTCGCAACCGCCTGACGGTCAACGAGCGCATCCTCGCCGACGGCTCCGTCCAGATCCCGCTGGACGACCGCGAGGTCCGCGCGCAGGTCCGCAAGCTGAAGAAGGCCGCCGTCGATTCGGTCGCCGTCTGCCTGCTCTTCTCCTTCCTCAACGACGAGCATGAGAAGCGCGTTGCCGCGATCGTGCGCGAGGAGTTCCCCGAGGCGTACATCTCGGTCTCCTCCGAGGTCATCCCGCAGTACCGCGAGTACGAGCGCTTCTCGACGGTGGCGCTGAACGCGTTCGTCGGCCCGAAGGTCTCGAACTACGTCCGCCGCTTCGACGCCGAGCTGCGCCGCATGGGCGTCAAGACCGGCATCCAGCTGATGACCAGCGCCGCCGGTGTGGCGACGCCCGAGGCCGCCAGCGAGCGCCCGGTCAACCTGCTGATGTCGGGTCCGATCGCCGGCGTGGTCGGTGGCATCTGGGCCGGCCGCATCGCGGGCGAGCGCAACGTCATCACCCTCGACGTCGGCGGCACCTCGGCCGACATCGGCCTCGCGCAGGACGGCAAGCTGCGCATGAAGCACCTGCTCGACACGAAGGTCGGCCCGTATCAGGCCATGATCCCGATGGTCGACGTCGACACGATCGGTGCCGGTGGCGGCTCGATCGCGTACGTCGACTCGGGCGGCATCTTCCGGGTCGGACCGCGTTCGGCCGGCGCCATGCCGGGCCCCGCGGCCTACAACCAGGGCGGCACGGAGCCGACGGCGACCGACGCGATCATCGCGCTCGGCTGGCTGCGTCCCGAGCTGTTCCTCGGCGGCAAGAAGGATCTCCGCGTCGACCTCGCCCGCAAGGCCGTCGAGACGAAGATCGCCAAGCCGCTGAAGCTGAGCACCGAGGAGGCCGCACTCGGCATCTTCAAGGTGCTCGTGCACTCGATGGTCGACGCCATCGAGCAGTCGTCGGTCCGCAAGGGCTTCGATCCGCGCGAGTTCGCGCTGGTCGCCGAGGGTGGCGGCGGCCCGCTGTTCGCGAGCCACATCGCCCCTGAGGTCGGCGTCAAGCACGTGCTGGTGCCGAACTACCCGGGCATCACGGCGGCGCTCGGCCTGCTCACCACGGACCTCGTCTACGAGTACACGAAGACGGCGTACGTGATGTGCTCCGACCTGACGGGCGACCCCAAGGCCAGTGCCAACCTCGAGAAGCAGTTTGCTGCGCTCGAGAAGGAGGCCATGCGCCAGTTCGCGGTCGACAAGATCGACAAGAAGCGCATCCGCCTGGAGCGCATCGTCGATGCCCGCTACGAGGGCCAGGGCTACGAGCTCCGCGTCGACGCTCCGCGCGCCGGCGTCGATGGCAAGTGGATCAAGGCGGTCAAGAACGAGTTCCACGCCGCGCACGAGAAGGAGTTCTCGCGCCGCTTCGAGGACGTTGACGTCCAGATCGCGAACATTCGCGTCCGCGCCATCGGCGAGATGCCGGGCCTCAAGCCCGTCCTCGTCAAGAAGGGCACGGCCACGCCGCCGAAGGGCGCGCTGAAGCTGACCGCCGACGCGTGGTTCGAGAAGAACGGCAAGCCCGCGAAGTTCAAGACGAAGTTCTACGAGCGCACGGAGCTGCTCGCCGGCAACAAGATCCAGGGCCCGGCGATCATCACCCAGTTCGACTCGACGAGCGTCGTCCCCCCGGGCTACTCGGCCGAGGTCGACAAGCACGGCAACCTGATCATCAAGTACTCCGCTGCAGTGGCCAAGGCCGCTGAGAGCGGTCACTGAACCCCACCTGCGAGAGAAGAGGCATTCCCAATGGCTGATCTGCCCGAAGTCGGCATCAACCCCGGTAAGCCCACCCGCAAGCGGGTGGGAGTCGATCCGATCACGCTCCGCGTGCTCGGCGGCGCGTTCGACGCCATCGCCCAGGAGATGGCTGGCGTCCTGTTCCGTATGTCCTATTCGTCGATCATCCGCGAGTCCGAGGATCTCGGCGCGGGGCTGTTCGACGCGCAGGGCCGCGAGCTCTGCGAGTCCGAGTCGACGCCGATGCACATCGGCTCGCTCCCCTGGTACATCCGTGGCTTCCTGCATCGCGTCGACAAGGACGAGTTGAAGGAAGACGACGTCATCATCCACAACCACCCGTACCTCGGCGCGTCGCATACGCCCGACATCGCGGTGGCTGTGCCGATCCTGTGGAAGGGCGAGCTGATCGGCTTCGCAGCCGTGACGGCGCACGTCGCCGACGTCGGTGGCTCCTACCCGGGCATCAACGCGGACGCGTTCGACATGTACGCGGAGTCGAAGATCTACAACGGCCTCAAGTGGTACGAGGGCGGCGTGCTCAACGAGGATCTCGACCGGATGGTGTTCGACAACGTCCGCACCGAGACGATGAACCGCGGCGACATGGAGGCCATGAAGGCGGCCTGCATCCTCGGCCGTGACCGCTTCTACCGCCTCCTCGAGAAGTACGGCGCCGACACCTGCATGTCGGCCGCGTACGACTGGATGGACTACTCGGAGAAGCGCCTCCGCGACGAGATCAAGAAGCTGCCTGACGGTGAGTACATCGCACCGACGGCGTGGCTCGACGACGACGGCCGCAATCGCGACGTGCGTCTGCGGGTGGAGACGAAGATCATCGTCAAGGGCGATCACGTCACGGTCGACCTGACCGGGTCGAACGCCGAGGTCCCGACGGGCTACAACGTGCCGTTCGAGGGGTCGCTGCTGGTCGCCGCGTACTTCGCGATCCGCACGATCCTGCTCGACCAGGACCGCCTCGACGAGCCGGTGCCGCAGAACGACGGCATCTTCCGCTGCGTCAGCGTGATCGCGCCGAAGGGCTCGATCTTCAACCCGAACTTCCCGCGCGCCTGCTTCTCGCGCTTCAACCAGTGCCAGCGCGTCGTGGACAACACGATCGTGGCCCTGTCGAAGGTCGTGCCGGAGCTGGTCACGGCGGGCAACTCTGCCGCCATCCACTTCTGCTCGTACGCGGGCTTCATCCCCGAGAAGGGCGAGTACTGGCTCTACCTCGAGGTCAATGAGGGCTCGTACGGCGGGCGCAAGGGCCGCGACGGCATGGACTCCGTCGACTGCCTGATGGCCAACACGCGCAACAACCCGATCGAGGAGCTCGACATGCGCTTCCCGATGCGGACCGAGCGCTACGAGCTGCGTGACGAGCCGGCGGCGCCGGGCCAGTGGCGCGGCGGTGTCGGCATCGTCCGCACGAACCGGTTCCTCGAGCCGGGCGCGTACTCCTGCGAGGGCGATCGCCACACCGATCCCCCGCGTGGCATCTTCGGCGGCTATGACGGCCTGCCGGCGATGGTCCGCCACCACAAGGCTGGCGGCGGCTTCGAGGAGATCCCCGCGAAGGTGACGGGTCTCATGTGCGAGGCCGGAGACGCGATCCAGCTGATCGAGCCCAACGGCGGTGGCTACGGCAACCCGCTCAAGCGCGACCCGAAGCTGGTCGTCGAGGACATCCTCGACGACTTCACGACGCTCGAGCTGGCGCGCGATGCCTACGGCGTCGTCGTCGATCCGAAGACGCTCGAGATCGACATGGTCAAGACCAAGAAGCTGCGTGCGCAGATGGCCAAGAAGCAGGGTCGCAACTTCCAGGGTGAGCTCCTCAACCTGGTCAAGCTCCCGCATCGCATGGCTGTGTCGCCGCACAAGGCGGCTCCCAAGGCCAAGAAGAAGACGGCGGCTCGCCGCTAGGTTCGGTGAAGCGAGGGGGCGGCGGCTCGCGCCGTCGCCCCCTTTTTTCTTGCTCAAACCGTCGTATCTCGCACCCCTCCTCCCGACTAGGCTCTCACCCATGCGCAGACCCCTCGAAGACGTCACCATCCTCGCCGTCGAGCAGTACGGCGCCGGCCCGTGGGGCACGGTCCACCTGGCCGACCTCGGCGCCCGCATCATCAAGATCGAGGACCCGACGAGCAAGGGCGACATCGGCCGGTACGTGCCGCCGTTCCAGGAGGGCGAGGACTCCCTCTTCTTCGAGACCTTCTGCCACAACAAGGAGTCGATCTCGCTCCAGCTGCGCTCGCCCGAGGGCCGCGCGACGTTCGAGCGGCTCGTCCCCCACGCCGACGCGGTCTTCTCGAACCTCCGCGGCGACGGACCGGCGAAGCTGAAGATCCTCTACGACGACCTCAAGCACCTCAACCCCGCGATCGTCTGCACGTCGCTGACCGGCTTCGGCATGACGGGTCCGCGCGCGGCCGAGGGCGGCTACGACTACATCGCACAGGGCATGGCCGGCTGGATGAGCCTGAC
>CAJCBN010000005.1 GCA_903960645.1 uncultured Actinomycetes bacterium
GTTGCGCATGCTCTCCATGTCTCCTACGGCCCCCACCGGCCGACAATCGGGTACTGCTCGTCACGGCCGTAGAACGGCGACAGGTCCGAGCGACAGTTCTCGCCGCACGAGACGTCGGCGTCGAAGCGCAGCGTCCACTGGCGGCGGAGGTGGAAGTTCTGGCTAGGTAGCGGTGCGACCACACCGATCCCGTCACCGCCGGAGTTGTCCCAGTCTCCCGTGACCGGGAAGTCGCCATGGCTGCCAAAGGCGATCGTGAAGTCGGGTGCTCCGAGCGTGCCGCCGCTCGCCACCTTCGCGATGGTGCTCGACAGCCACAGGTACCACTGGCCCTGCCCGCCGGGCGCGGCGGGGCCGCGATAGACGCCGATGTCGGTTACGCCGTCGGCGTTCCAATCGCCCGTGACGGGACGATCGACGACGCCGTCAGGCTGGAGGCCGAAGCCCACGGGCAGAACGAACGTGATGAGGGGCTCGTTCTGCGGCCACAGCTCCCACTTGAGGCGCCCGCCGATCTGGCGGCCGCCGGCATAGACGCCATCGGTCAGCTCGACGCGACCAAGATCATCGACCGTCATGCCGTCGACCGTGCTGCCGTTCCAGTCGCCAACGATTGGCCACAACGCCCCGCGCGTGCCGGACCGCTCTGTCTCGGGCAGGGTGTTCCACTGCGGGGTGGCGGGCGGCTCAATCGCACCGCAGAAGGTCGCCTGGCACGCGCCGCGTCGGATCGTCACCTCGCCGCCGTCGGGCTGGCGTAGGTCGTAGCGCGGAGTGTCACCACTAGTGAGCGGGCTGTACCAGACCCCGATGTCGTCGTCGCCGTCGCCGTCCCAGTCGCCAACCAAGGGCAGTGCCCGCTCGGGTGCCTGGCGGACCAGCACGCCATCCTTGGTGACGCGCCCGTACTCGCGCCCGAATAAGAGCTCGCCGGGGCCGTTCGCTCGAGGAATCTCGCCCTGCACGCCGGCCGAGAACGTCCAGCGCGCCTGCGCATCCTTGCGGTTGGTCGGACCGCCAAACGCGCCGAGGGCCTCGGGCAAGCGATCGGCGCTCCACGCCTTCAACGGGGGCAGCTCCTGGCCCGCGTTAGCCGCGCGGAAGGCGCTACGGGCCTGCTCGATGAGGCGTACGGCAGCGGACCAATCAGCACCACGCAGAATCTGCGGTCGACCCGCACACGTCCAGCGGTCCGCGGTAGTGCAGGCCGCGCCAATCGCGCGATCACGAAAGTCGATGTTGCCGTTGGCGAGGTCGATCTCTCGGCGCTGGAACTGCACGACACCGCTCAGCACGTGCTCGGTAGGACAGGCCTTCGGATCCTTCCCGGCGAGGGTGATGCAGACGCGCACGTCGAGCCCAGCCGAGGCGCTACCGCGCACGGGCTCGCCACCGTTCGACTCAACGGTATACGCCGTGCGGTACGTGATCGACTTGACCGTCGCGAACATGATCGGATCACCACTACGACCCGTCACGATCGGCCAGCGGATCTCCGGATCGGCCGGCTTGACCGGTTGGGCCTGCTCGTCAGTGTCGTTCCAAGCGGCGTTCTGCGAGACCGCTTCGGAGGCCTTGCTGATCGGCACCTTCGAATTGACGATGCTGATCGCGAAGCTCTTGCGGATGAAGAACAGGCGGAAGCTGCCACCGAAGCCGACCTTGTAGAGGCGATGGGTGTACGCGCTCGCCGTCTCCGGCTCCTTCAGCAGGCGGTACTCGACGTCGACCCGGCCGCTCGCGGCGGCGATGCCGAGGTTGATGCCGGCCTCGACGCCGATCTGGAACAGCGTCACGCGTCCCTCGGTGTACTCGAAGGCGGCGTTCGCGCCGAGCAGCGTCGTGCCGAGCACCTTGAAGTTGAGGCGCCCGTTGAGCCGGGCGGTCTGGACCTTGTAGTCCTTCACGTCAAGCTCGAGCAGCAGCCGACCGTCGAAGTTGATGGCGGAGAGGCCGATCTTCGCCTCGACGTCGGCGCGCAGGTAGATGTTGCCGAGGCCGCTCGCTCGGAACTCGGCGTCGACACGGGAGACATTGCCGAGGATGTTGATGCCGCCCTGCAGCTTCAGGTAGTACGTGTTGGCCGGTACGTCGATATCGAGCTGGAGGACCGTCTGCTCGAAGGCGACGGCGCCGCCGATCGCGAAGGCGCCGACGCGGATGTCGGTCTTGAGCTTGAAGTTCGTCGGCTGCTGCGGCGTGGGCAGCGTCAGCGCGGCCTGCACCTTGACTGGGACGGGGAGCGTGCCGCCGATCTGCCCGTCGAAGTCGATCGCGAAGCCGGGGGCGATCTGGCGGCTGCCGACGGTGCACCCGGTGGGCGCGAGCGTCAGCTCCATCGCGTGCGCGGCGAGCAGGCCCTTGCCGCCAAGATCGACAGCCATCCGCTGCCCCGAGGTAGTCGGCGGCTCGCCGGCGGGACGGCGAATTGCGAAGTCGAAGCAGGGATTCGTCTGGGAGATGCTGGCGGCGAGGCGAATCTGCGAGCCAGCGGTGATGCCGATCGGCGTACTCCACCGCTCGGGCAACGTCACATCCGCGTTGAACGAGAAGTACGGACTCGCTCCGATCCCGACGCTCACCTCAAGCGCGCGGATGCGGAGATCCGGAACCCCGAAGGCTCCGTTGACCTCGCCGCCTGGCGCCCGGGCTACGTCGACGCCGGCACTGATGATCGCGCCACTGGAGCTGAGCGTGATCTCGGCCATGAGCGGGGTCTCAGACGCGACGGTCGAGGCGGCCTGACTGGCGACCGTCATGTACGAGAGCTGGGCACGGGCGAGGAATCGCGTTCCCTGCGGGCCGTTCCAGTCGAACTGGAACAACACGCCGTCCATCCGCAGGTTCGAGCCGGACGCATCGCCGAACAGGATCGGCCGGTTATCGAGGGTGAACGCCACCGTCGCGCTGAACCCCTTGCCGGCCAGGGCACCCTCGAAGCGTCCCGTGCCCTGGACGCCGATCTGCTTGGCGGACTCCGGCAGGCGGAACGCAGCCGAGATCCGGACCTCGCGAGCGGCCAGCTGCAGTGGCGGGCTATTGGCCCGTGCGACGGTCACGGCCTGGCTGGCGTAGCTCACGGTGATGCCCGAGAAGTTCTCGGCGTCCGGGATGCCGGTCGGCATCTTCCGCATCTCGCCGAGCAGACAGAGGCCGACGTCGCCGCCGAACTGGCCGGTGAAGGACACCGATTGCCCAAGCACCGTGCCGGTCGCCACCAGGCCGAACCGGACACCGTCCGACGGCGTCGCCGGCTGGGTCACCGGCGTACAGAAGCCCGCGTCTTGCTCGTTCGAGATGTTGATCTGGATCGAACGGAGGTTGAGGTCCTTCGGCCCGATCTGCCCATCGCCGATGGAGCCGGCGATGGTGAACTTCAACGTCTTGAGGTTGAAGCGCGCCGTCGACTCCCAGGCGGTTGGCGTCGAGCCCTCGATCGGCAGACGCAGCGTGCCCTTGACGTCGAGCTCGAGACGGACGTCCTTGACGTCGCAGTCCTCGGGCTTCGCGGTGGCCGGACAGCGATTCGTGATGTCCGCCGCGAGGCTCGCCACCGTCAGCGCCGGCGTCGGCGTCCACCCCTCTGCCGCGCCCTTGACGCTGACCGATGTCACCGTGCCCTGCCGTTCGACCTCACCTTCGAGGTTCGTCACCGTCATGCCGGCGCCGGGCTTCCACGCGCCCTTCGCCGTGAGCGCGAAGCGCCAGTCGTCAGTGCCCGCGTACTCGCCGTCGAGCGTGAGGTCCATGAAGTTCCCCTGCTGCTCCGAGCCGACGCGCACCGTGCCGGCGGCACTGATCCGCTCGGGGTTCCAGCGCAGCTTCAGGGCGCGGATCTCGAAGTTCTCCATCAGCCGAATCGATCCCTGTGCCTCGACGAAGATCTCGGGGTCCATCACCAGCGAGAGGCCAGAATCCTCGCTCGCGGCATCCGGATCGTCTTTCCAGGTGAAGCTCAGCGAGCCGCCGCCGTCGAGCGTGACCTGCGAGCCGTCACTCTGGCGCAGGACGCCGAGGCTCGACACCGTCGCATCGATGTCGAGCTGGCCGAGCGGTGCGAACGCACCGGCGATCGTGGCCTGTCCGCCCTGTGGGCCGGCCGCGGATTGCGCTGAGAGCTCGACGCTGATCAGGCCGCTCGTCTCGAACCGCAAGAGGGCCGGCTGGAACTTCCAGCCGTGCGGCAGGTCGAGCAGCTCGAGTCCCGTCGGCACGCGGAACTCGCCCCCGAGCGCGCGCCAGCCACCGGTCACCGTGAAGGGTGCTGTCACCCCGATCCCGCTGGGCACGGTGAACGTCGCGCCCTCCAGGATCGCACTCTCCAGGCCGGGCGCGAGCTTCAGCCATTCATCTGGTGGGCGATAGGTTCCGCCGGTGATGCGCAGGCCCTCGACCGTGATGCTGCCGCGCACGCGCACGAAGCGGTTCTCGCCGAGCAGCACCTCGGCCTGAGTAAACGTGATCGTCGAGCCCTCACCGCAGGGGCCCGGGGAGGCGACGGCGCCGGGCCCAAGCCAGACGCCCGAGCCGTCGCCGAGGACGAAGTCCGGCGTTCCGGGCTGGTTCGGGTCGGTCGGCAACTGCTGCTGGCGGTTGGCGCCGACGAGCACCCAGTAGTCGCACAGCACCTGACTCGGAGAACTGCGGCGCGCATCACGGTCGGCGACGCGCCCGCCGAGCTTGGCGTCGAGCAGCGCGCTGGCCGCCCGTGCAGTCACCGCCGCTTGGGCGCGGACCAGCGCGGCTTCGGCGAGCAGGCGTTCGTCACTCGCACGGGTGCGGATCGCGGCGCTCGAGCCCTGCACCTGCACGAGGGTTGAGGCATCGATCGTGTCGCCGTTCTTCAGCGTCGCGCGGGCGAGGATGACGCCCGTGGCGCCCGCCAGCGCGGCGGGAACGGTGATTTGGAGGTTGTTGCCGTCGGTGCGCGCGTCGCGCAGAAGCGCCTGCGGTCCGGCCGTTACCGACCATGCCACCTTGGTGATTGCCTGGCCGGGAACCTGGGCCCGCAGGGTCACCGTCCGCCCCGGGCGAATCGGCCTCGACCCGGTGCTCGACACGATGCTGCTGCGGATCAACGGCAGCCGCTCACCAACCAGGTTCCCTCGCTCGATCGCTGTCATCTCGGCGACGGCGTCATCGAGGCGATCGAGGCGCGGATCCATCAGCAGGATCCGCTGCGGGGTGGCGACGACCGTCGTCACCGCCGTGGCCACATCTGCCTCATCGCGCGCCGTGAACGCAAAGCGCAGGGTCGTCGGGGCCGACACGACCGGAAGGTCCACAGACATCGATTGCTGCGCTGACGCCTCGCTGTCGCGTGTCGGCCGGAGGAAGGTCGCACGGGGCGCCACGACACCCGCACAGGCGGCAAGTGTTCGTGCCTCAGCCGGCGTCGTGCAGAGCTGACGCCAATTCGTCTCCACCAGCGCTCCGGCAATGCCACTCACGCGCCCTCTGAGCACCGTGACGCTCTCTCCCGGCACATCCGTCGATGGCTGCCGCAACGCGCCCTCGCGCATGGCGCGCACCCGGAGCAGCGGCGCGGTGACCACGCGGACCCGCGAGACGTCCTTCACGGCGATCATCCCACCTTGCGGTCCGGGCTCCCGCCAGGACAGGCGCGCGACGATCGGCTGTGTGCCAACCGGCATGGTCGCAGCGCCCCGCACGTGCACGAGGATGTTCGGCCCACCCGCCGCATCAGCGATCCGCGACCGCGTGCAGATCGCCTCTCCATCGACGATCCGGCACGCCCAGCCGGGTGCCATCGCCCGGGTGATGCGAAGGTGCGGCTTGCCGCTGATCCGCACCTCAACCCCACGCGCATCCGTGATGGCCTCGCGCGCCTGCGCAACGTCGATCACGACGTCGTCGGCACCACCGGCACGCACGCTTCCCTGCGGGAAAATCAGCACCTCAAGCCCGCCACCAGTCGGGATGTTCCGCGCCTGCTGCACATACTCCGGCGCAATGCCCGAGACGGCCCCGCCACTGGCCAGCGCGCGGGCAAGGAGCGGGTTGGACTGCGAGATGTCAACCGAACCGGCCAGCGGCGTCCCCGACGCCATGGGCGGCGAGGACTGCTCGGCAGCGGTCGCGGCAGCTGCTCCTCCGAGGAGGAGCACGACAATGAGGAGGGCGGCGCGACGCACGGGTGCATGAGCCTAACAGAGTCCTTGCCTCACTATTAGAAGACGAAACCCGGCCTACCCTGGCTCTGCAGAGACCCGCAACCGCGTATCAGCCATAGCTCGTCACATGATTCGGCGAGCGATCAGGCCCCCGACGCGCCTCCACGAGCAACAGCGACGACTTCCTCAGCAGCTCGCACCAGCCCTTCGGCTGCTCGCTCGCACTTGGAGATTTCCCCGGAGCTGATCGCATCGATCGTGTACGAGGCCTTGTTCTTGTTCCGCATCAACGTACTCAAATGCGTGGCGAGCGATTTGCCGTCGGGCCGCACCTTCGCCAGGAGCGACTGCGCGGCGAGATGATCCGACCCGGTCGCGCGCTCTCGCAGAACGGCGCAGCAGATGGCATCCGACGCGTTGATGCCCGCCATGACGAGCAGAACCACTCGGCTGCTCGTTCCCGTCGCGCCGCGCGCATCATCAAGGAACTCGTGCGCCTGTTCCAGGTGCCGGCTGGCGGTGCCGA
>CAJCBN010000006.1 GCA_903960645.1 uncultured Actinomycetes bacterium
CGGCCGGCTGCGGGTCGTGCCGCAGCGGCGCACGCTCCGGCTCGGGCGGCTCCGGCGAGCCCTCGAGCGCGGGGCCCTTGGGCATCCACTCGAGCCACTTCGGCAGGTACCAGGCGGCCTGCCCGGTCAGCCGCAGAGCGACCGGGATCAGCAGCAGGCGGATCAGTAGCGCGTCGAGGAGCACGGCCACGCCGAGGGTGATGCCCATCTCCTTCGGCGGGATCGGGCCCGAGATCGCGAAGGTGAAGAACACGGCGACCATCACCGCGGCGGCGGCGAAGACCACGCGACCCGAGTGAGCGAGGCCGCCGATCGCAGCCTCCTTCGGATCGTGCGAGCGGTCGTAGTGCTCCTTCGCCGAGGCGAGGAGGAAGACCGTGTAGTCCATCGAGATCGCGAAGATCATCGCGAAGAAGAAGACTGGTCCCCAGGCGTCGAGGAACCCCTGTGGCTCGAACCGGAGCAGGCTCGTCAGGTAGCCGTCCTGGAAGATCAGCTTGGCGACGCCGAAAGCGGCACCGACGGCGAGCAGGTTGGTGATGACGCCGATCGCGGCGATCAGCGGCGCCTGCAGCGCCACGAGCAGGAGCAGGAAGCCGAGCACGAGCACGATGCCGATCACGATCGGCGTCGCGTCACCGAGTGCAACCTCAAGGTCATGGTTCTCGGCTGCGGCGCCGCCGATGAGGACGTCGGCGGGCAGCTCGCCGCGCAGGCGGTCGATCGCCGTGCCGACTGCCGGATCCGATGGATCGGTCCGAGGAACCACCTGAATCAGCGTGAGTGCACCGTCGGCCGAGGGCATGCCGGGCATGACGGCGGCGATCGCGGGATCGTTCTGGAGCGTCTCGCTGACGGCGGCCACGTCGGCCGTCGGCGTCACGACCTGCAGGGCGCCGGGTGCACCGGGGCCGAAGGTCGACTGGATCGTCTCGTAGCCGACACGAGAGCTGTCACCGCTCGGGACGACCTTGATCGAGGGCATGCCGGTGCGCAGATCGAGCACGGGGATGGCCAAGGCCAGCAGGATCGCGACGGCGGCGATGCCGGGAAGGATCGGATGCTTCCAGAGGAACTCGCCCCAGCGGGCGAACCGCTCAGAGCGATGCTCACCCGCATGCGCCCACGGCAGTGCCACGGCGTTGATCCGCGTGCCGAGCTTGGCCATCACGATCGGCAGGAGCGTCAGCGTGGCGAGCAGGACGAACAGGACGGCGAGCATGATGCCGAGCGCCATCGAGCGGAAGGCAGGGCTCGGGACGAGCATCACCGCCGACAGCGAGATCAGGACGGTGACGCCGCTGAACAGCACGGCCTTGCCGGCGGTGTCCATCGCCACGCCGACGGCGTCATTCGGTTTCATGCCGCTCCCCATCAGGGCGGCACGGAAGCGCACGACGACGAACAGGGCGTAGTCGATGCCGAGCGCGAGCGCGAACATCATCGCGAAGTTCATCGCCCAGATCGAGACGTCGAAGACCTGCGAGGCCAGATAGAGGCTGCCGGCGGTCATCATCAGGCCGATGATCGTCAGCATCAGCGGCAGGCCGGCGGCGACGAGCGAGCCGAAGGCGAGCAGCAGGATCGCGAGCGTGACGGGCCACGAGTAGAGCTCGGACTTCAGCATCGCGTCCTTGTTGGCCGCGTTGAAGTCACTCCACATGCCCGGAGCGCCGGTCAGCGCGACGGTGATGTCGCCGTTGCCGACCGTGGCGAGGTCGCCCTTGAGTCGATCGGCGGCGCGGACCATCTCGGTTGGGTTGAGCGCAGCTCCGCCCTGCACGACGGCCGTGCGCCGGTCCTCGGACAAGGACATGCCTGGTTGCGGCTGCATGACCGTGGTGACGGCCTTGTCGCTCTCCAGGATCTTCGTGACGTCGCTGAGCGCCTGTTGGTACGCCGGGCTGTCGACCGTTTCGGTCTTGGAGGTCAGCACGACCATCATGGCGCTGCCGCCGAGGCCCTGAAACTCCTTCGCGACGACATCGCGCGCTTCGACGGACTGCGAGCCGGTCGCCTCCCAGCCGGCGCCGGACAGCGCGCGTTCGGCCTGCGGGGCGAAGAAGCCGAGACCGACGGCGGCGACCAGCCAGATCACCGCGACGAGCTTGCGGTGCGTGGCCGACCAGTAGCCGAGGCGGCCGATCGGGCCGAGGGTGGGAGTCGCGACGGCGCTCATCGGGCACAGCCTTTCTGCAGGTGGAAGACACGGGTCAGGATCAAGGCGGCGCCGCAGGTGCCGCTGGCGACGTAGAGCAGCTGGTTGAGGCCGACAAAGGTGGTCAGCAGCAGAAACCACGGTGAGACGAGCACGGCTAGCGCGATGCTGGCGAGGACGACGATGCCGGCCATGAGAAAGAGCACGCGCTCCAGCGGCCATGCGGTGCTGCGGCTGGTTTCTTCGAATTCGGGGGTCAGAGCGGACATCAGGTTCTCCTCAACTTCACAACCATACGGTTGCGAAGTTGTATCAGGTCGGGCGGGATCTCGCAAGCGACGGGCCTGCGGTTGACGCGAGGGCGGCGATCCGACTAGACTCTGAAATGTCAGTCTGCTGTTCACGCCGGAGGCGCCCGATGGATCTTGACCCGAACGAGCACGCCCTGCACAACGCGCCCTTCCTGTGGCGCGCGCCGGAGCCGAAGC
>CAJCBN010000007.1 GCA_903960645.1 uncultured Actinomycetes bacterium
GATCATCACCATCGCGACGGCGAACCCGACCGCCTCGGCGACCAGCGTGAACGACGGGCCGATGAGGCCGATCAGGATGCCGCCGATCGCGGGGCCGGCGAAGAAGCCGATCGCCCACGCCGCCGACAGCGTCGCCTGCCCTTGCGTGAAGCGCTCACGGCCGATGATCGCCGCGATCGCGCCGAACACCGCGGCATCCACGAAGACACGGGCCGTACCGATCGCGAAGGCCGCGATCAGGATGATCAGGAGCGGCGGCGGGCCCGTGAACGCCCAGAACGGGATGATCAGCGCCGCCGCGATCTGCGTGGCATGCGCCACCCACATCACGGTGCGGCGCTTGTGGCGATCGCCGATCACGCCCGCCGGCAGGCCGAAGACGACGTACGGGAAGATCGACAGCGCGAAGATCAGCCCCGCCTCCGTGCTGGTGCCACCGTTCTCCAGCACGATCCACGGCAGCGCGATGGAGGAGACGCCGGCGGCGACGACGTCGACGGCCTGTGCCAGCAGGAGGAGCCGGCCGTCCCGATCGGCGAGGAGCGGGTCGCTGCGCAGGAGATCAGCTGCCGGGCTTCGCGCCCATCACCCAGATCGCGATGGCAATCGCGATGATCTCGCCGCCACCGATCCAGATGATGCGCTTGGCGAGTGCGACCGACTCCTTGTCGGTGGTGGCGTTGCGCATCCGGCGCGCGGCCGGGTGCATCAGCGCGCTGCCGACGACGGCGGCGACGAGCCACAGGATGAAGCCGAGGTTGATCCACAGGCCGTTGCCGACGGGGTAGGCGGCGACCATCCAGATGCCGGAGATCAGCAGGATGATCGCGGCCGGCAAACCGACCCGGGTGGCGAAGCGGACCACGGCGACGGCACCGGTCAGGACACCATTCTCGCTGCGACGCGTGACAAGCGTGGCGAAGACGAGCGAGCCGAACAGGCTGCCCAGCCACACGTAGGCGGCCAGCGAGTGAATCAGCGCGAGGGTGTCATAGCTCATGGGTGCTCGGTCTCCGGCGTCGGGCTGGTCAGGACATCAGCGTAGTCGCGCCGGGGCGCGGCAACCCAGAGGTCCCAAGGATGCGGCTCCCCCTTCGCCCGATCTTCGGCGCCTCCTTCCCGCAGCAGCACCGCCAGCTGGTCGACGCGAGCGATCAGCCGACGCTGCCACGCCTCGTCAGCGGGAGCCGGAGCTTCCAGCAGTTCCGCGATTGAACCGGCCAGGCGATTGGCGTGCACGGCGTTCTCGGGCGTCGGCTCAGCCAGTAGGCGATCCCACGCGCCGGACCGGTAGTCGTCCCACGCCTCGTCGAGCTCGTCGGGGCCGGCCAGCGCGCCCGTCGCGTCGGCGGCGATCGCGTAGCGCTCCTCGAACTCAGCCCGGTCGAGATCCTCAGTCGTCACGCGCTACAGCGTAGGCGGTCGCGCTGAATTCCAGCCCAAAATCAGTCGCCGAGGAGACCGATCGTCACAACTTCCCCGCGGCGTCGAGGCCCCGAATGGTCGCGACCAGGATCAGAACAAACTGGACACCGCAGATCAACACGACGCGACGCGCGTAGGTGATCGCCTCGCCCGAACCCGATGCCGCGCTGCGCAGCTTTTGAGCAGCCGAGTACGCCAAGGCAGTACCGACGATGGTCACGAGCAGCAAGAGCACGGTGCCGGCAATCAGTGCGAGGCCATCGCCCTTCGGCCATTCCCCCGTGGCGAACATCATCAGACCGGTGATCAGCACGACGGCGGCGCAAGGCAGACCGAGAATCGTCGTGAAACGCACGATTGCCATCCCGCCGGTGGGTAGACCTTTCGACGCCTGTAGCCCAGTGATGGCTGCGAAGATCAGCGTCAGGAAGAGACAGCTGAGCCACAGAAACACGAACGGCGAGTGGATCAGAAGAATGGTGTCGTAGCTCATTGGTGCTTGGTCTCCGCGGCCAGGTACTGAAAAAAGATACCAAATCTATAATTGGTATTAGAGTTTCGCTTTAGGTTCGGGCCGCTATACGCCAAGTGACCGCATCCCCGTCGTGGCGAATCTGGATCCGGATCCAGATTCGCCGTTTACGTGCAGATTTAGATCCGGATCCAGATTCGCCGTTTTCGCGCAGATTTGGATCCGGATCCAGATTTGCCACGTGACCGCGTCCCAGCCGCGGCCGCTGACCTACCCTGCCTCCGTGGCCACCATGCACCTCGCAGGCGTGACGAAGTCGTACGGCGATCGCACGCTCCTCGACGACGTCTCCCTGCGCGTCGCCACGGGGCAGCGCCTCTGCCTCATCGGCCGCAACGGCGTCGGCAAGACCACGCTGCTGCGGATCATCGCCGGCGAGGTCGCCCCCGACGACGGTGAGGTCGGCATCCCGCGTGGCTGGCGCGTCGCGCTCCACGACCAGCGCCCGCCCCGCGCCGACGGCCGCACGCTCGGCCTCTACGTGGCCGAGCTGCTCGGTGACGTGGAGTCGATCGAACGGCGCCTGGCCGAGCTCGAGCAGGCGATGGCCGGCGGCGACCACTCGGACGCGACGATGCACGCCTACTCGTCGACGCAGGCCGAGTTCGATCAGGTCGGCGGCTACACGTGGCGGGTCCACGTCGAGTCGGTGCTGCGCGGACTCGGCTTCGAGGACGCCGACATGGACCGCGAGCTCAAGACGTTCTCCGGTGGCGAGCTGACGCGCGCCGCGCTGGCCCGCACGCTCTCGGCGAACCCCGATCTGCTCCTGCTCGACGAGCCGACCAACCACCTCGACCTCAAGAACCTCGAGTGGCTCGAGCAGGAGCTCGCCGAGTTCCCCGGCGCCGTCCTGGTCGTCTCGCATGATCGCTGGTTCCTCGAGGCCGTCGCCACGGGCGTCGTCGAGCTCGGGCGCGGCCGCGCTCGCTCGTACAACATGAAGTACTCCGCCTACCGGAAGGCACGCATCCTCGAGGAGACGCAGGCGATCGACCAGTACGAGCGCCAGCAGGAGGAGATCGAGCGGCTCGAGCGCTTCATCAGCCGCTTCAGCGCGGGCACGCGCTCCAAGCAGGCCAAGTCGCTCGGCAAGCGCCTCGCCAAGATCGATCGCGTCGAGCTGCCGCAGCGCGAGATCCAGCTCCGCTTCGGCTTCCCGAAGACGGCGAAGCCGAGCCGGGTGGTCCTCGAGGTCGAGGACCTCACCCTCACCGCCGGCGATCGGATCCTGTTCGAGCAGGGCGGCTTCGTCCTCGAGCGCGGCCGGCGCATGGCCGTGATCGGCCCGAACGGCGCGGGCAAGACGTCGCTGCTCGAGACGCTGATCGGCGAGCGCCACGCAGCGGGCGGCAAGATCAAGCTCGGCCACAACGTCGAGGTCGCGTACTTCTCGCAGCACGCGGACGACCTGCCCGGGCGCGCCACGGTGCTTGAGGCGATGAGCGCGGGCAGCCCACTCGGCACGACGGATTGCCGCACCCTGCTCGGGCGCTTCATGTTCCCCGGCAGCGAGGTCGAGAAGAAGGTCGAGGTGCTGTCGGGCGGCGAGCGTCGCCGCCTGCTGCTCGCCAAGATGGTGGCGACCGGAGCGAACCTGCTGATCCTCGACGAGCCGACGAACCATCTCGACGTCGAGGCCTGCGAGGCGCTCGAGGCGGCGCTCGACGCCTACGACGGCGCGATCCTGATGGTCTCCCATGACCGCGCGCTGATCGACGCGGTCGCCCAGGAGACGCTGTCGATCGAGACGGGCACCCTGATCCGCCGCGACGGCGACTACGAGGACTTCCTCGCCGCCACCGCGGGCGGCGTCCGCGAGAAGACCGTGAAGAAGTCCGCACCCGCGGCCCCGAAGCCGAAGCGCGGTCCGACGAAGCTGACGCCAGAACAGCAGCGCGTGCGCGAGCTCGAGGCGGAGGTCGCGGCCAAGGAAGGCACGATCGCCGCGCTCGAGGCCGAGCTCGCGGACGCCAGCGTGCGCGCCGACCACCAGCTGTTCGCGCAGACCGCACGGGCGCACAGCCAGCGTCAGGAGGAGCTCAAGCAGCTCATGCGGGCATGGGAAGCCGCGGAAACGGCTGCGGCCGCCTCGGCGAGCGGGTAGCATCCGATCCATGCGACAGATCGTCGATCGACTTCAGGAGAGTGCCTTCAAGGTCTCCGAACAGGGCCAGCGCCTGATCCGTGCCGAGATCGCGCTCGCGCAGGCCGAGGTCAAGGCCAAGGCGCAGCAGGCGGCGCCCGGTGTCGGCCTCCTCGTCTTCGCCGGCATCCTCGCGTTTCTCTCGCTCTTCGCCGTGATGATCTGCATCATCTGGGCACTCGCCAACGTCGTGCCGGTGTGGCTCGCCGCGCTGATCACCGCCGTCGGCTTCCTCGTGCTCGCCGCGCTCTGCGGGGTGGCCGGCAAGGCGATCCTGGAGAAGGTCGGCCCGCCGATCCCGGAGGCCGCCCTCGGCATCGCCAAGGGCACGCCCGCGGAGCTCGGCATCGTGCCGCCCACGTCTGAGGACACCACCCTGC
>CAJCBN010000008.1 GCA_903960645.1 uncultured Actinomycetes bacterium
CGGGGGCACGCGCCCCTTCGTCCGCGGCAAAATCGTGGATGCCGTACTCCTGACGATCCTGGTAACCGTGGTCCTGTCGTCGTTTCTGATCGGCGTGCTGCTCAGCTTCGTGCCGCAAATCCCGCAGGACGCGCTCGGCACGAGCGGCTTCTGGTACGACGCCGGCGCCGTGATCCGCTCGTGGATCGGCCTCCTGTCATCGCTGATCTCCAGCGTCGTCATGATGCTGCTTGCCTACAAGTTCCTGCCGAAGCCGCGCCCGGCCCTGCGCTACGCCTTCGCCGGCGCGCTGATCGCGGGCCTCCTGTTCGAGTTCGCCCGCCGCGTCTTCACGCTGTACCTCGAGAAGATCGCCCGCTACGACCTCATCTACGGCTCGATCGGCTCGATCATCGCCTTCCTGTTCTTCGTCTACATCGCCGCCATGATCCTGCTCTACGGCGCGGAACTTGGTGCCTCGATTCGCCGGGTCCACAACGCCGACCGGCTGCTGCCGCGGCGGAAGGCGCGGCCGGAGTCGACATGACCGGTACCCTGTGGCCGTGGAACAGGATCTGATCCGGAACTTCTCGATCGTCGCGCACATCGACCACGGCAAGTCGACGCTCGCCGATCGCATCCTCGAGATCTCCGGCGCCGTGTCGAAGCGCGACATGCAGGACCAGCTGCTCGACTCGATGGACATCGAGCGCGAGCGCGGCATCACCATCAAGGCGCAGGCCGTGCGCGTCCCCTGGGTGCGCAACGGCGTCACCTACCAGCTGAACCTGATCGATACGCCCGGCCACGTCGACTTCACCTACGAGGTCTCCCGGTCGCTCGCCGCCTGCGAGGGCGCCGTCCTCGTCGTCGACGCCTCCCAGGGCATCGAGGCGCAGACCGTCGCCAATGCGCACCTCGCGATCGACAACGGTCTCGAGATCGTCCCCGTCATCAACAAGGTCGACCTGCCGGCGGCCTACCCCGACGAGGTCGCCAAGGAGACCGCCGACTTTCTCGGTGACGATCCCGCGCACGTCGTGCGGATCTCCGCCAAGAGCGGCCTCAACGTCGGCGAGGTCCTGGACGCAGTCGTCGATCGCGTCCCGGCGCCGGCCGGTGACCCCACTGGCCCCTCGCGCGCCCTCGTCTTCGACTCCGTCTACGACCAGTACCGCGGCGTGATCGCCTACATCCGCGTCGTCGATGGCGTGCTCAAGAAGGGCGCCACGCTGCAGTCGATGGCGACCGGGCAGACCAACGAGATCGAGGAGGTCGGCGTGATGAGCCCGACCATGACCCCGATCGACCAGCTCAGCGCGGGCGAGGTGGGGTACGTGATCACGGGCGTCAAGGACGTCGCCGAGATCAAGGTCGGCGACACCTTCACCGATGCGGCGAAGCCCGCCGTGCAGGCGCTCGAGGGCTACGTCGACGTCAAGCCGATGGTCTTCGCCGGGCTCTTCCCAAGCGATGGCGAGCAGTACGAGGACCTCCGCGACGCGCTCGCCAAGCTGCGCCTCAACGACGCCTCCCTGATGTACGAGCCCGAGAGCTCACAGGCGCTGGGCTTCGGCTTCCGCTGCGGCTTCCTCGGTCTCTTGCACATGGACGTGGTGCGCGAGCGCCTCGAGCGCGAGTGGGACCTCGACCTGATCGCGACGACGCCGAACGTGCTGTACGACGTGCTGACCACCGCCGGCGAGACCATCGAGGTGCGCAACCCGTCCGACATGCCGCCCGCCGGGGTGATCGAGCACGTCGAGGAGCCGTACGTCCGCGCCACCGTGATCGTGCCGAAGGAGTACGTCGGACCGATCATGAGCCTCTGCCAGGAGGAGCGCCGCGGCGACTTCGAGAAGATGGACTACCTGTCGGAGACGCGCGTGGCGATCGTCTACGCGCTGCCGCTGGCCGAGATCGTGCTCGACTTCTACGACCAGCTGAAGAGCCGCACCAAGGGCTACGCGTCGTTCGACTACGAGATGATCGGCTACCGCGAGTCGAACCTCGCCAAGGTCGACATCCTGCTCAACAACGAGACCGTCGACGCGCTCAGCATCATCGTGCACCGCGACAAGGCCTACGAGGCTGGCAAGGCGCTCGTGGACCGGCTCCGCAAGATCATCCCGCGCCAGTTCTTCGACGTGCCGGTGCAGGCCGCGATCGGCTCGCGCATCATCGCCCGCGAGACGATCAAGGCCAAGCGCAAGGACGTGCTGGCCAAGTGCTACGGCGGCGACATCTCGCGCAAGCGCAAGTTGCTGGAGAAGCAGAAGAAGGGCAAGAAGAACCGCATGAAGTACGTCGGCGCCGTGGAGGTGCCGCAGGAGGCCTTCCTCAGCGTGCTCTCGCTCGACAGCGAGCGCTAGCTGGTCTGCCTATGCGCCTGCGAGGCGGGTTCGGTGAGAGCGCTGCTGTCTGGATGCGACGAAGGGGTCAGACCCTTGCGTCGCATTGACCGCCGTACACACACG
>CAJCBN010000009.1 GCA_903960645.1 uncultured Actinomycetes bacterium
ACGGGTGATCTCATCGCCGTCATGGTGACGAAGGAGCAGCCGCTGAAGCTCGCCACGATGGAGGGGCTGTACAAGACGACGAAGGGCGCGCCGCTGACCCTCTTCGGCATCCCTGACGACGAGAAGCAGGAGGTCGTCGGTGGCATCGAGATTCCGTACCTGCTCTCGATCCTCGCCTACAACAATCCGAACGCGACCGTGCAGGGCATGGAGGAGTTCCCCGAGGAGAACTGGCCGAATACGCTGCTCGTGCACACGGCCTACGACCTGATGATCACGATCGGCTCTGCGCTGATGCTGCCGGGCCTGATCGCGCTCTACGCCTGGCGCCGGCGCCCCCACTGGCTCCAGGCCAAGCCGTTTCTCTGGATGATGGCGGCCACGGGACCGGCGGCCTACATCTGCATGGAGACGGGGTGGATCACCACCGAGTCGGGGCGCCAGCCGTGGGCGGTCTACAACGTGCTGAAGGTCGAGGACAGCGTCACGACCGCCACGGGCATCCTCGGTTGGTTCATCCTCTTCAGCGGGGTCTACCTCGTCATCACGGTGCTGATGATCTCGATCCTGCTGCGCATGGCCCGCAAGCGGCGTCAGCGCCTCGCCGCCGGAGGTGTTGAGTGACTGACCCCACGCTTGTCGTGCTGGCCGTGCTGACGCTGCTCGCCGGCCTCAGCATGTACGCGATCTTCGCGGGCGCCGACTTCGGGGGCGGCATCTGGGACCTGCTCTCGTTCGGCGAGCGCAAGAGCGAGCAGCGCAGCGCCATCGCCCGGGCCATGGGACCGGTCTGGGAGGCCAACCACGTCTGGATCATCTTCCTGATCACCGTCTTGTTCACCGCCTTCCCCAAGGCGTTCTCGGCCCTCTGCATCGGGCTCTTCGCTCCGCTCAGTCTGATCCTGCTCGGCATGATCCTGCGCGGCGCTGGCTTCGTGCTGCGCGCGCACGCCGAGGACGAGCCGCTGGTGCAGCGATGGTTGGGCCTCGTGTTCAGCGTCTCGAGTGTGATCACGCCCTTCGCGCTCGGCTGGTGTGCCGGTGTGATCGCGGCTGGCGCACTCAAGCCGGACGGCAACGGCGGCTGGCTGATGGTGCCGTGGAGCGAGCTGCTCGCGCCGTTCCCGATCGTGACGGGACTGCTCGCGGTCAGTATCTGCGCGTACGTCGCGGCGACGTTCCTGACGGCAGAGACGGAGGGACCGCTGCGCGAGGACTTCCGTCGCCGGGCGCTGATTGCGGGCGGGGGCGTGGCGCTGTTCTCCGCGCTCGGCCTGCCGCTGGCCTGGAGCGAGGCGCCCGAGCTCTCGCAGGAACTGCTGTCCGGCCGCGCGCTGCCGCTCGTCGTCTTGGCCGGCGTGCTCGGCCTGCTCGGGTTCATCGTGACCGCGACGGGCGCCTATCGTCTCGTGCGCTACGTGGCGGTCGCCTTCGTGCTCGCCGTCCTGTGGGCCTGGGGCGCCGCGCAGTGGCCGTACGCCGTCACGCCGTACCTGACGTTTCAGGACGCCGCCTCATCCAACGCGATGCTGACCGTCTACCTCGGCTGCATCGTGGTTGGCTCCGCCATCCTCGTGCCGTCGCTGATCTACCTCTTTCGGGTGTTCAAGGGGAGCCACCCGGAAGCCGGGAGCTGGTGAAGCTCGACGCGATCGTGGCCGGCGGCTGCGCGGCGGCGTACGCCGGCACCGCGGCCTGGGCGGCGTTCGGCTCGAACTTCGTCGCCCCCTTCGGCGCGATCGTCTGCGTCAAGGACGGTCTCATCGCCGGCGTGTGCCTGGCGTGGATGGCCGCTGAGCGCAGCGCCGGCGCCGGACGCGCCCGTGGCATCGCCCTCGTGGTGTCGCTGATCATCCTGATCGACGCGGTGCTCGCGCTGCTCGGCGGGGCCGGGCCGTGGCGCAGCGACATCTCGGTGAATCCGTCGTTGACCGGCGGGCTGATCGCCGGCGTCTTCCTGATCGTGATCAGCCTCGCGCTCCTCAAGTTCGTGCGCCGCCCCGACGAGTTGCCGCGGTGACGATTCCGCCGACGATGCGCGCCGTGCTCTTGACGCGCCACGGCGATCTCGACGCGCTCGTCGTCGTCGACGACCACCCGACACCACAGCCCGGCCCCGGTGAGGTGCTCGTGCGGGTCGACGCGTGCGCCATCAACAACACGGACGTCAACACCCGCGTCGGCTGGTACGCGCAGGACGATGACGACGCGGGTGCCTGGGGCGGCGAGCTCGACTTCCCCGTCGTGCAGGGCGCCGACGTCTGCGGCGTGATCGCCGCGGTCGGGCCGAGCGTGGCGCATGAGCGCGTCGGCGAGCAGGTGCTCGTGGACCCCTGGGTGCGCAATGGCGCGGCACCTGATGACCTCGAGCAGGCCGGCTACATCGGCTCGGAGCACGACGGCGGCTACGCCGAGTTCCTCGTCGCTCCCGCGATCAACGCGCATCCGGTCTCGCGTCGGCTGACGCCGGTGCAGCTCGCCTCGTTCCCGACCTCGGCGGGCACCGCGCTCGACATGCTCCGCCGCGCGGGCGTGGCCGCGGGTGAGCACGTGCTGATCACGGGCGCGTCCGGCGGCGTCGGCGGGTACGCGGTGCAGATCGCCAAGGCGCTCGGTGCGATTCCGATCGGCGTCTGCGCCCCCGCCAAGTCCGCGGCCGTGCGGGGGCTCGGAGCGGCCCACACGATCGACCGCGATGCAGAGCTCGGGCCAGCGCTCGCGGCCCTCGGAGTCGGCCGGGTCGACGTCGTCGCCGACGTGGTGGGCGGCCCGCAGTGGCCGAGCTATCTCGCCGCGCTGCGTCGTGGCGGCCGTTACGTCATCTCCGGTGCAATCGGCGGGCCTGTCGTCGAGCTGGATCTGCGCACGCTCTACCTTGAGGACCTCACGCTGATCGGGGCGACGATCACGGCGCCGAGCGTCTTCACGGAGCTCGTCCGGCTGATCGAGGCTGGGGCGATCCAGCCGGCGGTGGCGGCAACGTTCCCGCTTGCGCAGGTCAAGGCGGCCCAGCAGGCCTTCATCGCCAAGGACTTCGTCGGCAAGATCGTGCTCGACGTCGCGGCCGGGTAGGGTTCTGCGCATGGACATCGCTCTCCGCGACGAGGCCGTCGAGCTCTTGCGCGAGCTCGTGCGGGTCGATACGTCAAACCCTCCGGGACGGGAGACGCCGGCCGCGCTGATCGTCAAGCAGTACCTCGAGGCCAACGGCGTGGCCTGTGAATTGGTGGCCCGCGATCCCGACCGGGCCAACCTGATCGCCCGCCTGCCCGGCCGCGGCACGGGGCCGTCGCTCGCGCTGATGGGGCACACCGACGTCGTGCCCGCTCACGCGCCCGACTGGACGCATCCGCCGTTTGACGCGCACCTCGACGACGAGGGCTTCATCTGGGGTCGCGGCACCTGCGACATGAAGAACGAGCTCGCCACCCGCTGCGTGACGATCGCCCACCTCGCCCGCACCGGCTTTCAGCCGAGCGGCGATCTGCTGCTGATCTCGCAGGCGGACGAGGAGGACGGCATGGAGGAGGTCGGCATGCCCTGGCTGCTCAAGGAGCGTCCGGACCTCAGGTGCGACTACGCCATCGACGAGGGTGGTGGCGTCCGCCTCGAGCTCGTCGACGGCCGTGTCGTCTACACGCTGCAGGTCGGTGAGAAGGCGACGCTGCCCGTCACCGTGACCGCGCTCGGGGAGGCAGGGCACGCCTCGATCCCCACGCTGGGACGCAACGCGGTGCCGCTGCTCGCGGAGTTGATCACGCGCGTGGCCGCACACCGCACGGAGCAACGCCTCGTGCCGGCGATCCGCGCGATGGTCGAGGCGCTCGGGGTCGATCCCGATCAGGAGCTCGGTAGCGTGGCCGCCGAGGTCGGTGCGCTGCATCCGATGTTCGCCGCCGAGATCGAGGCGCTGCTCGGCATCACGATCGCGCCGACGTTGCTGACCGGATCGACGGCGCGCAACGTGCTGCCCGGCCGGGCAGCGGTGGGGCTCGACTGTCGGATCCTGCCGGGCGACGTCGAGGCTGATCTCGATCGCGAGCTCGCCGCGGCGTTCGGCACCGATATCCCGTACGAGCGCGTCTTCGACCAACACATCAACGGGGGCACGGAATCCGCGCTGGGCACGCCGCTCCACGCGGCGATCGCCGACGCCCTTGAGGCGGTCGATCCGGGCGCCACACTCGTGCCGCAGCTGTCGACGGGCTTTACCGATGCGGCCTATATGCGGCAGGCCTTCGGGACGGTCGCCTACGGCTTCTGGCCGCTGCGGCACACCCCGCTGGACCTCTACGAGAACGGCATCCACAACAAGGATGAGCGCATCC
>CAJCBN010000010.1 GCA_903960645.1 uncultured Actinomycetes bacterium
CGGGTGACGATCAGCAGGATCGGCTCGATCTCGGGGAGTCCCAACTGCGGTCGCAGGAGGAGGATCACGGTCGCCTGGACGACGCCCGCGAGTGCAAAGACGATCAGTGCGGCAGCCGGTCGCGCACCCCGAGACCCCGGGCGCAGAACCGTGGCGTAGGCGACGCCGAGCACGGCGAACGCCGCTGCGGTGCCGACCCCGGCGAGTACGAGTCGCTCGGAGGCATCCCCCGTGAACTGGTCGCGTGATGATGGCAGCAGCGTCGCCGCCATGAAGACCACCGTGGTGAGTGCGAACGTCCAGCGGCTGATGGCGTTCGGGCCACCGATGGCGAGCAGGCCCGTCACGCGTCGTTGGCAGGCAGCCCGAAGGCAGTGACGTACGCCCGGGCGGCCAGAACGCGCGCATTGCCATCGTGATCGGCTGCGAGCCCAAGGCGCTCGTACGCGCGGTGCACCAGCTGTTCCACCGCCCGCAGCGTGGTGGAACGCTCGCGGGCAATGCGCTCGTTGGAGTAGCCAAGCGCGATCATCCGCAGCAGCTCGATCTGCGCTGCGGAGCATCCCCTCAACGGCGAGTCTCCCTCTCCCGCGGGCAGGGTAGATGGTGCGGCGCGGTCGTCCATGACGGACTCGATCGCCGCCACCACGATGTCGGCAGAGTCGATGCGCCCCTTGTGCACGAATGCCGCACCAGGCGGGAGCGGGCTGTTGACGTTGGCCGCGTCGGGGCTCGGGTACTGCGAGATGACGACGATGCCGAGATACGGCGCGCGGGCATGCAGGGCCTGCGCCAGCTGCGCGCCGTTGGGTGGACGCTCGAGCTGGATGTCGACGACAAGAACGTCAGGGTCGAACTCCTCGAACTCCTCGAGCGCCTCCCGTGAGGATGCGCACTCCCGTGTCTCGAAGCCGCGCCCAGTGAGCATCTCGGCGAGCAAGGTTCGCGTGAAGGCATCGTCTTCGACCAGGAGCGCACGCCGCCGAAACACGTGCATCCCATCGGCGCTGGGCGCAGCAGCGGCGGTCGTGCTCATTGCGTCTGCTGCGCTTCGCTGCGAATGCGACACTGCACGGCCTCCAGCCTAGGGAAACGGCGTTGGAAAAGCGATTCGGGTAGGACGACCCTGATGCTGGCAGGCACGCAGTGACCATCCGACCCAATGTTCGGGTAACTCTCAACTACTACCGCAGAACGTGCGGCTGCATGCAGCATCAGCGCGAATAGGCCATAGTCCTGCGCACACTGCGTTCCCGAGGAGACCCCCATGCCCGAGATCGGCGACATCGCCCCCGACTTCACCCTCAAGGAGACGTTCGACACGAGCGTCACCCTGAGCGACTACCGCGGCAAGCAGAACGTGCTGCTCTTCTTCCACCCCTTCTCCTACACGGAGATCTGCGAGGGCGAGATCTGCGAGCTCCGCGACGAGTCGAAGCTTGAGCGCGACGACCTCGTGATCCTCAACGTGGCCTGCGACGCGTGGCCGATCCGCCAGTCCTACAAGGACCACCTCAAGGCCAACGGCCGCTTCCTCGCAGACTTCTGGCCGCACGGCGAGGTCTCGAAGGCGTACGGCGTGTTCGATGAGGACTGGGGCACTTGCATGCGCGGCACCTTCCTGATCGACAAGGAGGGCAAGATCGCCAACCAGGTCGTCAACATGGGCATCGCGGACCGCCGTGACCAGTCCGTCTACCTCGACTGGATCGGCTAAGCCCGACGGTCAGGCCTGATCGAGCTCGTCGGCGACGGCCCACGAGAGAATCCGCATCGCCCACTCGTCGTCGACGAGCCCGAGCAGGCCGCCAAGGTCGAGGCCGATCAGCGCCTCGACCAGGCGGCGAGCGGCGGCGCGCGGAACGACGTCGGCTGCCGCCGCGTCCGCCGCCTGCGCCTGGGCGATCAGAGCGGCGATGTGCTCGATGTCGGCCTCCACCGCTGCGCCGATGGCGCCGCGCAGGTCCTCGCGGACGAAGCCGAGCCGGAGGAACTCGTGCCAGATGACCCGGGCATCGTGGCGCTCGTACGAGGTGAGCGCCGCGTCCATGAGCACGGCATCGCGAACCCGCTCGCGTGGATCATCGATCTCCGCTGCGCGGCGGAGCGCGCGGTCGCGCCGCTGACCGACGAAGCGCGCGAAGGCCGCTGCCAGCAGGCTGTCGAGCGTCCCGTGGTGATACCGCGGCAGCGCCGTCGACACGCCCGCCTCCTGCGCGACGTCGGCGAAATGGACGGAGCGGATGCCACCCCGGGCGATCACGCGAAGCGTGGCATCGAGGATCGCGTCCGCCGTCGACCCGTCGGGGGGTGCCAGCGCCGCCAGCCGGCGCGGCGCCATGGCTGCCACCGGCAGTGGCTCCCGGGTCGCGAGCACACGGTCGAGAATCGTCCGCATGTCGGCCGTTGCCTCGTCAACCGGGATCAGGTCGATCAGATACAGGGTGCTCGCACCGAACAGCGCCGCAGCCAGATGGAGGCTCGCCTGACCGGTGTCTGCACTCCACGTGCAGACACCGCGGGCGTGGGCGACACGGATCAGCTCGGACATGGCGTCCAGCCAGCGCCCGATCCGTAGGACCACGGCAGCGCGGATCGCCTCGTCGAAGACCGCACGGCGCGTGTACTCCTGCCAGAGCATGAAGGACGCGCGGACGTCCGATTCGGCAGCCGCCAGCTGCCCCTCGAGCAGGAGCCGCAGCACAGCCACCGGGTCGGCATCCGGCGAGAGCTCCACGATCGGGGTCCAGGCGCGCTCCTCGTCCCACAGATACGCCGCCAGGACGAGGTCGTCCAGCGTCGGGTAGTGGTAGTGCACGAGGCCCACGGAGGTGCCGGCCTCGGCGGCGACACCGGCCGAGCGGATGCCGTCGATGCCGTCGCGCACAACGACGCGACAGGTCGCCGCGAGGATCTCCTGCCGGCGATCGCGCTTGGAGGCCTGCGTTGCGCTCACCGATCCATCATGCCGAACCCTGCGCACTCACCGGATCAACACCACACCTGAATTACCCGAAGGTAGGCTGTGCGGCATGGCGCAACTCACCGCTTCCGAGCTCCTCGAACGCATTCTTGAAGGCAACCGCCGCTGGGCTGAGGGCTCCTCGGAGCGCGATCTGCTCGGCGCCCCGGAAGATCCGCTCGAGCACCGGCCGCCCGTCGCGGTGATCGGCTGCTCCGACGCGCGCGTGCCGCCCGCGGCCATCCTCGGCGCCGCGGCAGGTGCGATCTTCACGCTGCGCCTACCTGGGCACTACGTCGATATCCCGGTCGCCGCCGGGCTCGGCTTCGCCATGACAACGCTCGGCACCCGGCTCGCTGTCGTGCTCGCCCATGAGGACTGCCGCGCCGTCGACGCCGCCTTCACCGAGCTCACGAC
>CAJCBN010000011.1 GCA_903960645.1 uncultured Actinomycetes bacterium
ACGACGAAGCTGTCGACGCCGACGGTCGAGTAGGTGCAGGTGATCTTGGTGGCATCGCCGACGGCTGGGCCGCAGCTTGCAGCCGCGCTGGCAGGAGCCACGCGGAAGAACAGCATGGCAACGGCACTGAGGGCGATCACGCCGATCATCGGAAGAGCTCGAGCGGTCATCCGTACGCTCCTGGGCTGTCAGCGGGCGAGCTCGATCCTCAAGGAGCAACGCCCGTTGCCCGAGACCATACCGGCAGCACTCACGCAGCACCAGTTGAAGCCGTCTTGGGGATGATCGCCGCGCGGGCGACCAGTGGCGCTCAGGCTTTGCGGCGTGCTGCCCGAGATGTGGCATGTCCGCCCCCAGAACTGCCTCGGGGCGGGTCCGAAGACCCGCCCCGAGGGACATTCCACGTGCTGGTCGAGCCGGGGGCTAGTGGCCCTCCGGCATCTCCCAGCCCGGCAGGACCGACGGCTTCCAGTTGGTGCCGACGATCCGCGAGTCCTTGACCCAGGGACCGAGCTCCGGCTGCGGGAACTTGGCGTGCGCCTCCTTCAGCTTGATGCCGTAGGAGTTGCCGCTCTGCAGGTGCTTGAGCAGCACCTTGCGGGCAACCTCGTTCTCCTGACCCTTCGGGATCTCGAAGTAGATCTTGATGAACGAGTTGGAGTACCGGTCGAACACGGCGGGAACGCCGTCCTCGGCCAGCAGCTCGATGTCCTCGAGCCAGTTGATGTCCTGGCCCGGCGTCGACTCCAGCAGATCGACATCAGCGCTGGCGTTGATGTCCTCCTGGTAATCGAAGCGCCGGCCGGCGAGGTACTCCGCCGAGATGCCGATGGTCAACTCAGGGTTGTGTCGCTCGTTCGCGATGTTGGTCGTTGCTTCAGACATGCTGACTCCTAGTCGCCCTGCTGCGTCGACAGCGGAGCCGACGTCGGCATGTAGTCGACGGGGTTGACGAGGTGACGCTCCAGGAGAGTCTTGATCTCCTGCAGGGTCTTCTCCTCGGTGACGCCCGGGATGTAGCGGGTGCCGGCGAGCGGAACCTTGGCCATCGCAGCCGCCTCGACCGTGAGGGCCGCGAGGTCCTCCGGCTCCAGCGAGTGGATGTTGGTCTTGCCGCACGCGCGGGCCAGCATCTGGACCTCGAGCGTCATCGTGTGCAGGAAGTTGTAGACCCGCTCAGCGGCCTCGTCGACGACGAGACGCTTGCGCAGATCCAGGTCCTGCGTCGCAATGCCGACCGGGCAGCGGCCCGTGTGGCAGTGGTAGCAGGAGCCCGCGGGAACACCGACGGTGCCTTCGTAATCGGTGATGCCCGGCAGTTCCTTGTTGCAGTTCAGCGCCATCAGCGACGAGTGGCCGATCGCGACGGCCTTGGCGCCGAGTGCGATGCACTTGGCGACGTCGGCACCGTTGCGAATGCCGCCCGCGACGACGAGATCGATCTCGTCGGCGAGGCCGACGTCCTCGAGGGCACGACGTGCCTCGGGGATGGCCGCCATCAGCGGGATGCCGGTCTCCTCGGTGGCGATGTGCGGGCCGGCACCGGTGCCGCCCTCCGCGCCGTCGAGGTAGATGACGTCAGGGCCACACTTGGCGGCCATGCGCACGTCGTCGTAGACACGGCTGGCGCCGAGCTTGAGCTGGATCGGGATCTGGTAGTCCGTGGCCTCACGGACCTCCTGGATCTTGAGGCTCAGGTCGTCCGGGCCCATCCAGTCGGGATGGCGCGCGGGCGAGCGCTGGTCGATGCCGGCGGGCAGGGAGCGCATCTCAGCGACCTGCTCCGTGACCTTCTGACCCATCAGGTGGCCGCCGAGGCCCACCTTGCAGCCCTGGCCGATGAAGAACTCGACCGCGTCCGCGCACATCAGGTGATGCGGGTTGAAGCCGTAGCGGCTCTGGATGCACTGGTAGTACCACTTGGTCGACAGATCGCGCTCCGGCGGGATCATGCCGCCCTCGCCCGAGCAGGTCGCGGTACCGGCCATCGAGGCGCCCTTGGCCAGGGCCATCTTCGCCTCGAGGGACAGCGCACCGAAGCTCATGCCCGTGATGTAGATCGGGATGTCGAGCTCCAGCGGCTTCTTCGCGAAGCGGGCTCCGAGCACGGTCTTGGTGACGCACTTCTCGCGGTAGCCCTCGATCACGAAGCGGGTGAGGGTGCCCGGCATGAACATCAGCTGGTCCCAGTGCGGGATCGGCTTGAACATCGAGAAGCCGCGCATGCGGTAGCGGCCCAGCTCGGCCTTCATGTGGATGTCGTTCATCACCTCGGGGGTGAAGATCGGACTTCGACCGAGCACTGCGCGCTTGCGCTCGATTTCCTTGGCGTTGTCACTCATCAGATTTCCCCTTTTCCTAGAGAACGAGCTTGCGCTCGGACGGCTCGAGGCTGTCGTAGTTGTAGAGCTTCTTACCGCACACGAACTTCTGGAAGGCCGGGGGCGTGCCCAGTTCGTAGATGCGGAACTTGCGATCGATGAACTCCGTGTCCGCGTCGGTCCACTCGCCGGGGACGCAGTCGATCCCGAGGGACCGGACCTTGCCGCCGACGTAGATGATGCCGTCGTACATGGAGTCACCGAGACCATGACCGGCGTCGCCGCAGATGACCTGGCGGCCACGCTGCATCATGAAGCCGGTGTTGGCGCCGACGGAGCCCATCGTGAGGATGGTTCCGCCCTTCTGGTCGATGCCGGTGCGGGCGCCGAGGCGGCCCTTGATGATCAGATCGCCACCGCGCATCGCAGCGCCCGTCAGGGAGCCTGCGTTGCCCTCGACGACGACCGTACCGCTCATCATGTTCTCGCACGACGACCAGCCGACGCGACCCTTGATGTGCACCTCGGGACCGTCGATGACGCCGCAGCCGAAGTAGCCGAGGCTACCGTCGAACGTGATCTTGCAGCGCGTCAGGATGCCGACGCCGAGCGAGTGCTTGGCACCGGGGTTCCGGACGGTGACGTCCGTGATCCCCTGCTCGTTGATCAGCCAGCGCAGCTCGAGGTTGATCTGCCGTGTCGTCAGATCGTTCGCGTCGAACTCAGCCTTCGTGCCATCAATGCTCGAGATCTTGGGAACCTCGGCATTCGGCTCAACGAGACCGCGTGCGTCGTAGACGATCTGGCTCTCTCCGGTTACCGCGTCCATACCATCACCTCACCCTCGTAGGGGTCGTACGTGTTGATTTCATGGTCGATGATCGCCCGAATCGCCATCTCCTCGGACGCCATCGCGATCATGTTCTCGCCCTCGAAGAGGACCAGCGGCTTCGCCGCCATCTCGTCCTTCGCGACGCCGAGAGCGTCGGCCGTCACGCAGATGTACGTGAACACGCCGTCGAGCTCGTCGAGGCTCTTCTCCATGGCCTCCTTGAGGCCGAGCCCCTCGCTCATCTTCTCCGCCAGGTACACGGCGATGATCTCGGAGTCGCACTCCGAGTTGAAGCGATGGCCGGAGCGCTCGAGCCGGCGGCGCCACTGGAAGTAGTTCGTCAGCTGGCCGTTGTGGACCACGGCGATATCCGAGAACGGGTACGCCCAGTAGGGGTGCGCGCCGGAGATGTCGACGTCGGACTCAGTCGCCATGCGGACGTGGCCGATGGCGTGCGTGCCCTGGAACTGCTCGAGGTGGTACTGCGCGCAGACCGTCTCGGCGTCGCCGAGGTCCTTGATGATCTCGAGCGAGTGGCCCAGCGAGAGGACCTCACAGTCCGGGATGTCCTCGATCTGGTCAGCGAGCTGCTTGAGCTCACCCGTGTAATCGAGCGTGAGGCGGAACGCGTAGTCCGTCTCCTGCTCGCACGTGATGACCTTCGCTCCCAGGCTGGCGAGCCGGCGCTCCGCCTCGGCGCGATTGCGCTGGAGGCGATTCTGGAACTCGAAGTCGCGCGGCGTCGTGGTGTTCGCCGTCGTGTAGCGCATGACGACGTGCTCCGTCCGCTCTGCGTACAGCGCGTAGCCGGTCGAATCCGGTCCGCGATGCTTCATGGACTGCAACATGCGGGTCATGTCCTGACCCACATTGTGGTGTCCATCCTTGTAGATGATTCCTGCGATTCCGCACACGGTGATCTCTGCCCTCGTTGCGTTGTGGTTGTCGGTGGTTGCTCGATGTCCGCCCTACGGGAGGATGTCGAGGTACTCCTGCACGTCCCAATCGGTGACGGTGGCGCAGTAGCGCTCCCACTCGTCCCGCTTGTAGTGGCTGAACACCCGGTACATGTCGCCGGGCAGGGCGGCCTTGATGACCTCATCGCCGTCGAGGGCGTCGAGCGCCTCGCCGAGCGTCATCGGGATCTTCTTGACCTGCTTGCCAGCGTTCATGGCGTCGTAGATGTTGCGCTCCTCCGGCTGGCCCGGATCGATCTGGTTGTCGATGCCATCGCGCATGGCGGCGATCAGGCAGGTGAGCGACAGGTACGGGTTGACCGCGGAATCGACCGAGCGGTACTCGAAGCGTCCCGGTGCCGAGATACGCAGTGCCGTCGTGCGGTTCTGGAAGCCCCAGTCCGCGAAGACCGGTGCCCAGAAGCCCGTGTCCCAGAGACGGCGGTACGAGTTGACCGTCGGCGACGAGATCGCCGTCAGTGCGCCGAGATGCTTGAGGATGCCACCGATGGCCCAGAGGCCGATGTCGCCGGGCATCATCGGATTGGCCGGATCGGGCGCGTCGAACATGTTCTCGTCGCCCTTCCAGATCGAGATGTTGTGGTGGCAGCCGTTGGCCGACACGCCCATGAACGGCTTCGGCATGAAGCACGGGAACGCGTTCATCTCGCGCCCGACCTGCTTGCAGATCTGGCGGTAGGTCGTGAGGTTGTCGGCGGTCTTCTCGGCGCGATCGAAGTTGAAGTTCAGCTCGAGCTGGCCGGGGGCGTCCTCGTGGTCGCCCTGGATCATGTCGAGACCGAGGCCGTCCGCGTACTCCAGGACCTTGTGGATCAGGGGCTGGAACTCGGAGAACTGGTCGATGTGGTAGCAGTAGGGCTTCGAGAGGCCCTCAACCGACGGCGTGCCGTCCGGGTTGTTCTTCAGCCACATCATCTCGGGCTCGGTGCCGGCGCGCAGGTGCATGCCGGTCTCGGCCTCGAACGCCGCCTGCGTGCGCTTGAGCAGGCCGCGGCAGTCCGACGTCAGGTAGGCGCCGGGGTCGACGTCCTCCTCGCGGCCGCGGAACAGGGTGCAGAACACGCGGGCGACCTTCGAGTCCCACGGCAGCTGCGCGAACGTCTCGGGATCGGGCATGCCGACCAGCTCGCGCGACTCGGGGCCGTAGCCGATGTAGTCGCCATGGCGGTCGACGAACAGGTTCGCCGTGGCGCCGTAGACGAGCTGGAAGCCCTTGCGGGCCATGCTCTCCCAGTGCTTCGCCGGCACGCCCTTGCCCATCACGCGGCCGGTGACCGATGCGAACTGGTAGTAGATGTACTCGATGCCCTGGGCATCGATCTGGCGGCGAACCTCCTTGACCTGGTCGTCACGACCCGGCGCTGCGAGGTAGTTCTCCATATCTGTCATCGCGGTACCACTCTCCTCTCCCCATTTCCACCGAGCGTCCTCGATGGTCCGAGCGTCCTCGGATTGCTAGAAAAGTAAGCGGGAGCGGGTGCGGCGGCAATGTCCCGGGTAGGCACTCCGCGGGTCCGGGACAGGAGGTTTCGGACATAGCCGCTTCGCACACCGACCCTTGGCGGCTCAGATCATGGAACGGAATCACCGATCAATGGTCTTCAGGCCGTACCTTTATGCGCTGCAGGGCGATCTTGCGGATGGTACTGTGTGCGACCTGAACACACGCACCCCAGCCACCCGCGTCCCCACGGGCGCGCCGGACGATGATCGCCGTGTGCTCTACGAGATCATCCGCACGGTCTCGTCGAGTGTCGATCTCGAGCAGGTGCTCGGCGCCATCGTCGAACTCGTCACCGAGCGGACCCGTGCCCACGCCACGCTGATCTTCATCGCCGAGGGTCCCGATGAGGAACTCGTGCTGAAGTCCGTCTCCGACGATACCTATCGCGATCAGATCGGCACGGTCCGCATGAAGCGCGGCGAGGGGCTGGCGGGTTGGGTGGCGAAGCATCGCGAGCCGGTGTTCATCGCGGAGAACGCGCTGCAGGATCCGCGCGTCAAGTACTTCCCGGAGTTCGAGGAGGAGCAGTACCAGTCGATCGTGTCCGTTCCGCTGATCGCGCCCGACGGCGAATTGATCGGCGTGATCGCGCTGCACGCCGAGGCCCCGCGCGTCTTCACCGAGGAGGACGCCGCCTTCGTGATCCACTCCGCGTCGCTCGTGGCCTCCGCGATCGTCAACGCCCGCCTCTACGAGGCCGCCCGCCGCCGCGTGCATGAGCTGGAGGGCCTGTCGGCGCTGTCCGCAGCCGTCTCGACGGCGACCACGCTCGACGACCTGCTGCCGGTGGCCGTCACCCGGGCGCTGCCGCTGCTGCAGGCCGCGAGCGCCCACATCTACCTGCTCGATCGCGGCGACCGCCTGCAGCGCCACGCCTCGGCACCGGAGGTCGGCGATGCGCCGTCCGCCGTCACCGTTGGCGAGCTCGCCGAGTCTCGCCGGGTCGGCAGCACCAGCGCCGTGCAGGCCACGCTCGGCGCCGCACTCTGGGGCACGACGGACGAGCCCGGCGCGCTGCTCGCGCCGATGCTGGCCGACGGCGAGGTGCTCGGCGCGCTCGTCCTGCACACCGCCGATGGCCGGCGCTTCTCCACCGACGATCGTGAGCTGGCGGCCTCGATCGCCTCGCAGATCGCCGTCGGCATCAAGAAGATCCGGCTGATCGAGGGGCTCGAGGAGCGCAACCTGATCAAGGACTTCTTCGCCGATCTAGCGGCGGGCCGTTTCGCCGACGGCCTTACCTCCCGCGCCCGCCGCCTCGGCTGCGACTTTGGCCAGCCCAAGCTCGCGCTCGTCGCGATCGGCTGGCGCGACGCACCGGAAGAGCAGCGCGCGCCCGCGCTGGAGCGCTTCCGCGCCAACCTTGTCCGGGCCCTGCCCGGGGTGCTGATCGATCAGCGCGACGAAGAGGCGATCGCCCTCGTACCCTCGCTCGGCAGCGACGAGTCCGACGCCATCCGCCGGCTCGAGAAGGCGCTCGGCGAGGGCGCGAACCGGCTGCCGCTGGTGATCGGGGTCTCGAGTCCCTGCCTCGGTGCCGCCGCCTTGGCGACCGGGCTGCAGGAGGCCCGCCAGGCGGCGCTGGCCGCACCGGTCATCGTCGATGCCCCGGCCGTAGTGCCCTACGACGGTCTCGGCCCGTACAAGTACCTCCTCCGCGTCCCGCTCGATGGCGATGTGCGCGATCGGCAGCGCGATGCCCTGCGCAAGCTCGGCGACTACGACCGCCAGCGCCAGGCCCAGCTGACGCGCACGCTCGAGGAGTTCCTGCGCCAGCGCGGGAACATCTCCGCCACCGCTCAGGCGCTCTACGTCCACCCGAACACGCTGCGCCAGCGCCTGCGGCGCATCGAGGAGTTGACCGGCATCAACATCAAGGGCGACGACTGGCTGATGATCGAGATCGCACTGAAGCTGCTGCGCCTCGAGGCAGCCCTCGGGCAGTCCTGACGCAGCGACCGACGGCGGGAGCCCGCCGCTGCACCGCACCGTACTGACGGGCGGGCGCTGACGGCCGCGCCCCGCAGAGACACCGTGGACGGCCGGTTCGTGGCGGCTTCTCCACATCGAAACCCATCTATATGCAGAGCGCTCTATCCTCGTGTCCATGGATGCCTCCGCGCTCGCCTGCGACACCCCGCTGGTCGCTCCGGCGATGTCGGATACCGAGGCCGAGGCGCTGGCCCAGGCGCTGAAGGCGGTCGCCGACCCCACCCGCGTCAAGCTCCTCCACCGCCTGATCTCCGCGGCGCCCGACGGCGTCTGCGTCTGCGACCTGACCGCACCGCTCGGGATCGCCCAGCCGAGCGTCAGCTACCACCTGCGGATCCTGCGGCAGGCCGGGCTGGTCGAGCGACGGCAGGAGCGCAACTTCGCCTACTTCTCGGTGCGCGCCGAGGCGCTGCGGCGACTCGCGACGCTGCTCGATCCCACCCCCCAGGAGGTCCGCACATGACGACTCCGGTCCGCATCGGCATCAACGGCTTCGGTCGAATGGGACGGCTCGCGCTGCGGGCCGCCTGGGCCTGGCCCGAGCTCGAGTTCGTCCACGTCAACGAAGCTCACGGCGACGCCGCCACGTGCGCGCACCTGCTCGAGTTCGACTCCGTTCACGGCCGCTGGCCGCACGCCGTTGCCGCCGAGGGTACGGCGATCTCGATCGACGGCACGCTGATCTCCACGTCGCAGGAGGCGGACCCGGCCGCGATTCCGTGGGGCGACATGGGCATCGATCTCGTGCTCGAGTCGACCGGGCGCTTCAAGACCCTCGAGACGCTGCAGCCCCACTTCGACAACGGCGCGCGCAAGGTCGTGGTGGCAGCGCCGGTCAAGGATCCCGCCGCCCTCAACGTCGTCATGGGGGTCAACGATCATCTGTACGACCCGTCGGTGCACGACATCGTGACCGCCGCCTCGTGCACGACCAACTGCCTGGCTCCTGTCGTCAAGGTCATCCACGAGGGCATCGGCATCCGCCACGGGCTGATCACGACGCTGCACGATCTCACCAATACGCAGACGCTCGTCGACGCGCCGCATAAGGACTTGCGGCGGGCCCGCGCCGCCGGCGTGTCGCTGATCCCCACCACGACCGGCTCCGCCACGGCGATCGGACTGATCTTCCCCGAGCTGGAGGGCCGCCTCAACGGCCTCGCGGTACGCGTGCCACTGCTCAATGCCTCGCTGACCGACTGCGTCTTCGAGGTCGCCCGCACGACCACCGCCGAGGAGGTCAACGCTCTGCTGCGCGCCGCCAGCGAGGGTCCGCTCGGCCACATCCTCGGCTACGAGGAGCGCCCGCTCGTCTCCGTCGACTACAAGGACGATCCGCGCTCGTCGATCGTCGATGCCCTCTCGACCATGGTCGTCGGCGGTACTCAGGTCAAGATCCTCGCGTGGTACGACAACGAGTGGGGCTACGCCAACCGCTGGGCAGAGCTGGCGCGCCTCGTCGGCGCGCGGCTGCAGGACTAGGCTCGCCGGATGAGCACCGCCGCCCGCGCGGGTGATCTGCGCAACTACGCGCTCGTGACGGCCGCCTACTGGGCGGACACGATCACCGACGGGGCGATCCGGATCCTCGTCCTGTTCTACTTCTACGACCTCGGCTACAGCCCGCTCGAGGTTGCCTCGCTGTTTCTCTTCTACGAGGCCTTCGGGATCCTCACGAACCTGTTCGGCGGCTGGATCGCGGCGCGCTTCGGCCTCAAGTCGACGCTGCTCGGCGGCCTGACCCTGCAGATCGGCGCACTCGTGATGCTCGCGCTGGCCCCCGACCCGTGGCTCGTCGTGCCGTACGTGATGGCCTCGCAGGCCGTCAGCGGCGTGGCCAAGGACCTCACCAAGATGAGCTCCAAGAGCGCCGTCCGGCTGGTCGTGCCCGAGGGCTCGACCGAGGCCCTCTTCAAGTGGGTGGCGATCCTGACGGGCTCCAAGAACGCGCTCAAGGGCGTCGGCTTCTTCCTCGGCGGCCTGCTGCTGACCGTGGTCGGGTTCCAGCCCGCGCTCGGCATCCTCGCGGTGTTCGTCGGCGCTGCCCTGCTCCTGGTCCTCGTCGCCGTCCACGGCGAGCTCGGCCGACCCGACGCCAAGGCGCGCTTTCGGCACATGTTCTCGCACAACCGCGCCGTCAACCTGCTCGCCGCCGCCCGCATCTTCCTGTTCGCCTCGCGCGACGTGTGGTTCGTCGTCGGCCTGCCCGTCTTCCTACGCAGCGTGCTCGGCTGGAGCTTCTGGGAGGTCGGAACCTTCATGGCGGTCTGGGTGATCGGCTACGGCATCGTGCAGGCCTTCGCCCCACGGCTTCTGCGCCGCCACGGCGAGCCGACCGGCCCGACCGCCGCGTGGCTCGCGTTCGCGCTCGCGCTGCTGCCCGCCGGCATCGCTATCGCCCTCGCCGTCGACTTCGACCCGACGATCGTGCTGGTCGTCGGCCTGATCGTCTTTGGCGCCGTGTTCGCCCTCAACTCCGCCGTCCACTCGTTCCTGATCCTGCACTACGCCGACGGCGACAAGGTCGCGATGAACGTCGGCTTCTACTACATGGCAAATGCCGGCGGGCGGCTCGCGGGCACGATCCTGTCCGGGCTGCTCTACCAGTGGCAGGGGCTCGAGGCGTGCCTGTGGGCGTCTGCCGTGATGGTGCTGGCGGCTGGAGCAATCTCGCTGATGCTGCCGCGGGGTGCGCGAGGTGCGGGAGTGGCTCGGCCCTGAGTCACGCGGGTATCCCGCTCTCCGCCGTTGATCCACCAGCAAGTGCGACTTCCCGGGTTGTGGTGTCCCCCCTGCAGGGAAAACCACAACCCGGGGAATCGCAGGTCCGCCCGCGGGCGGACGTGGCTACCCGCGTGCCTTGACCAGTTCGGTCAGCTTCGGAACGACGGTGTTGAGGTCGCCGATGATGCCGAAGTCGGCGTAGTCAAAGATCGGGGCGTTCTTGTCCTTGTTGATCGCGACGATCGTGCCGGAGCCCTGCATGCCCACCTTGTGCTGGATCGCGCCGGAGATGCCGCACGCGACGTACAGCTTCGGCGTGACGGTCTTGCCCGTCTGGCCAACCTGGGCGCTGTAGGGGTACCAGCCCGCGTCGACGACGGCGCGCGTCGCAGCGACGGCACCGCCGAAGGCAGAGGCGCACTCCTCGACGAGGGCGAAGCCCGCGGCGTCGCCGAGCCCGCGGCCACCGGCCACGAGCACGTCGGCGGCACCGATATCCGGACCGGAGTCCTCAGCGTCCTCGTGGCCGACCAGCTGGACGGCCTGCGAGTAGGAGCGGAAGGCCGGGGCGATGCGCTCCACCGGTGCGGAGCCTCCGTTGCCCTCGGTCGCCGCGAACGCGTTGGCGCGTGTGACGACGACGCCGACTGGCGTCGTAAAGCCGCAGTGGGCCAGCACCGAGTCGCCGAGACCGGAGCGACGGGTCACGAGCGCCCCGCCCTCTCCGTGCAGCTCGACGGCGTCGATGACGATGCCGGCGCCGAGGCGCGCGGCCAGACCCGCCATGGCGTCAGCGGACATGATCGAGGCACCAGCGAGCCAGTAGCGATACTGGCCGCTCTCCTGGGCCGTGGCACAGGCGTCGACGACCGGCTGGGCGATGCCGCTGGCGAGCGCGGCATCATCAGCCACGATCACCTTGGCCGCACCGAAGCCGCCGAGGGCACCCATCGCCGCGTCGTCCAGACCCGAGCCGCAGACGATCGCGTCGACCGGCTCACCGAGGGCGGCACCGAGCCGGGCCGCCTCCTCGAGCACGCCGAGGGACCCCTTGGCGATCTGACCGCCCTGAACCTCGCAGAGCACCGCGATGCCGGCCATTATGCGACCACCTTCTTCTCGATGAGGAATGCGAGGAGCTGCTCGGCTGCAGAGCCGTCGTCCTCGATGACGATCGTGTCGCCGCGACCCTCGGGCTTCGAAAGCCCCCCGATCGCGGTACCGGCGCCAGCGGCGCCGACCGTAGCGGCATCAACGCCGAGCTCGGCGAGCGAGACGATCTCGTGTGGCTTGCGCTTGGCGCCCATGATCGCGGGCAGCGGCGGGTAGCGGGGATCGTTGATCGCGTCCGAGACGGAGACCACGCACGGCAGCGCGGCCTTGACGGTGTCGTACCCCGTCTCAACCTGGCGCTTGACGGTGACGGCGCCGTCGCCCAGCTCGATCGAGGCGGCCTGCGTGACGCACGGCAGCTCGAGCAGCTCGGCGACCAGGCCGGCCATCACGTAGCACTCGGAATCGGCGGCCTGCTGGCCGAGCAGGATCAGGTCGTAGTTGCCGCGCTTCAGCGCTGCGGCGAGGATGCGCGCAGTGCCGAGCAGGTCGCTACCGGCTGCGGCCTCGTCGGCCACGTGCACCGACTGATCGCCGCCTTGGGCGAGCGCGCGGTCGACAGAGCGCCCTGCGCTCTCCGGACCGACCGTGACGATCGTGATCTCGGTATCGGGCGCGGGGCCCTCCTTGATCTGGACCGCCGCCTCGATCGCATGGCGATCGTACGGATTGAGCGTGTTCTCGCCGCTGCGGACGAGACGCATGGTGCCTTCATCGATCCGCTTTGCAGCAGTCGGGTCCGGGACTTCCTTGACGCAGATCGCAATGCGCACTGATTCGCCTCCTGATGGTGCCGTCGACAAAGATACCTGACACTGCAGGATGATTCGTCCGGATCAGGCCGCGCGGCTGAACGGTCCGCGCACCCGCGCCCAGCGACGGCGCGTGCTGCGGGTCTCTCGCACGACCTCCGCTCCGCGCGCCGTGGCGATGCCCGCCGCCACCGACGCCTCCTCGTTGAAGCCGGCACGGCGCAGGATCGTGCTGGCGACCGCGATCTCGTCGGCCGGGGAACGGGGATCCTCGACGATGCCCCGCGCGAGCTCGAGTGCGACCTCGCGTCGGTAGGCGCCCTGATCCATCAGGTAACAGGCTGCTCGGGCTGCGCTCATGGCCCCAACCTACGCCCGGCCGGGCCGCCGTGGGTGGTCAGGCCTCGGTCCAAACAGAACGTTTACGCACCGCGCCGGGGGCCGCCGTCGACCGAAGTCGCGATCTTCCTGCCCGAATGTGAAGTCGAGAGGCCACCTTCACCAGTCCGGAACGCAACGTCCCCAAACGCTTCACCCATCGGCAACCGGCGCCTGCCTACGGTGGTGTTGACCGCGAACCACGCGGGCACTTCAAGGAGGATCATGAACCGGAAAGGTCGTCTCATCGCGCTCGGCAT
>CAJCBN010000012.1 GCA_903960645.1 uncultured Actinomycetes bacterium
ACGCAGGTACTCGCGGTCGGCGCGATCGAGACCGTCCTCGTCCACGCCGAGCAGGTCGAGGGCCTCGAGCGCGCCCGCGCGGTCGACGGCGTCCCAGCCGCGCACCTGCGCGACGTCGCGAACGCGGCGCAGGATGCGGTTGGCGACGCGCGGCGTGCCCCGTGAGCGGCGGGCGATCTCGCTGGCCGCGTCGGCGTCGATCGTCAGCGCGAGGATCCCCGCCGACCGCTCGATGATCCGCAGCAGCTCCTCCGGGGTGTAGTACTCGAGGCGGAGCGAGATGCCGAAGCGGTCCCGCATCGGTGTGGTTAGGAGCCCCGAGCGCGTCGTCGCTCCGACCAGCGTGAACGGCGCAAGGTCGAGCCGGAGCGTCCGGGCGCCGGGCCCCTGGCCGATCACGATGTCGATCGCGCCGTCCTCCATCGCGGGGTACAGGAGTTCCTCGATCGCGCGCGGCAGGCGGTGCACCTCGTCGACGAACAGGACGTCGTTCGGCTCGAGGGCGGTCAGGATCGATGCGATGTCGCCCTTCCGCTCGAGCGCCGGTCCGGAGATCGTGTGGATGCGACTCTCCATCTCGATCGCGACGATGAAGGCGAGGCTGGTCTTGCCGAGCCCCGGCGGGCCGGCCAGCAGGACGTGATCGCAGGCCTCACCGCGCCCGCGTGCTGCCGCCACGAAGGTCTCCAACTGGCGTACCGCGTGCTCCTGCCCGACGAAGTCGCCGAGCCGGCGGGGACGCAGGGAGCCGTCAACCTCGCGGTCCTCCGGCTCCTCCTCACCGGCAATCAGGCGCGTCTCGTCGCTCATCCGCGTCCGCCCGCCAGTGCGGCGAGCCCCGCCTTGACGCGGTCCTCCGTGGATCCGTCGGCGTCCTGCAGCGCGGCCTCGGCGTCGATCACCGTGTAGCCGAGGGCCACGAGCGCATCGCGTGCCTCGCGGTGCGGATCGGCCGGTGCCACCGGGGTCGTGCCACCCACGGAGGCGGCGCCCGCACCAGCGATCTTGTCCTTCAGGTCCAGGCAGATCCGCTCAGCCGTCTTCCGGCCGACACCGCTCACGCTGGACAGCAGGGCGAAGTCGCCGAGGAGCACCGCGCTCTCGATGCGCTCGGGATCGTGCGTGGAGACGATCGCAAGCGCGAGCTTCGGGCCGACACCGTTGACGTTGAGCAGCAGGCGGAAGATGCGCCGCTCGGCCTCGTCGGCAAAGCCGAACAGCTGCATCGCGTCCTCGCGGACGTGGAGGTACGTCGGCACGGTGACCGTCGTGCCCGGTTCGCTGCGGGACAGCGCCGTCAGCGTGGCCGTCAGCTCGTAGCCGACCCCGCCGACATCGACGACGAGGATGTCGCCCTCGCGGCCGGTGACGGTGCCAGAGACGTGGGCGATCATGCCCGCACCCCGGCCTTCCGCAGGGACGCCGCCAACGGGCTCTGCGAGGCGTGGCAGATGGCCGCCGCCAGGGCGTCTGCCGCGTGGTCGGGGGTTGGCGGCTGCGGCAGGCCGAGGACCGCGCCGACCATCCGCTGCACCTGGGACTTCTCCGCGCGGCCGAAACCACAGACGGCGGTCTTGATCTCCGCGACGGAGTACTCGGCAACGGTGATGTGCCGGAGACCGGCGGTCGCCAGCACGGCGCCGCGCGCCTGTCCGATCTGCAGGGCACTGCGGGGATTGCCGCCGACGTAGACGCCCTCGACCGCGAGGGCCGCAGGTGCGTGCTCCTCAATCAGCGCATCGATGGCACGTGCGATTGCGGCCAGGCGCTCCTCAAGCGGAGTGTGCGCATCCGTGTGAATGCACCCGAAATCGACCGAGCGGAGCCGGCTGCCTGCCGCTGTCACCACGCCGTAGCCCGTGGATGCCGTGCCGGGGTCGACCCCGAGGATCACCATGGGTGCAGTCTACGAGCGGGTGCGGTCGCCCGTCCCCCGTGCGGCTCGCGTAGGATGCCGCCATGGCCGAGCGCCCCGCACGTCACATCGCCTTTATCGAGCGCCACCCCCGCTGGTGGCCCGACGCCGAGACCGCCGAGCAGGAGCTTCTGCGCGCCACCGGTGACGGCACGCCGTTCCTGCTCGTCGACCACGAGGGCGAGTGGGAGGCTGTATGCGTTGAAGTCGGCAACGAGCTCGCACCCGCGCGCTGGATCGAGACCCGCACGCTGCCCGCCGGAGAATGGGCCGTCTCCGAGGTCGACGGCCGCGCCGCCGAGCGTCTGATCACCCGCGACGATCGCCGCCCGTCGTGGCTGGCCCGTGCCGAGGAGGCGCCCACCGGGGAGAACGAGTACGAGCCCGGCGGCGAGACCTTCGGCCTCTCCACCCGCCTCGGCGAGCACGCCGGCCTGCGCCGCATCGGCGTCAACGTCGACCTGATTCGTCCGGGGGAGCGCTCGACCAAGTTCCACTGGCACCACGAGGAGGAGGAGTGCTTCCTCGTCCTCAGCGGCAACGGCGTCCTGATGGTCGGCGACGAGCGCTTCCGCGTCGGCCCCGGCGACTTCTTCGCCAAGCGCGAGGGGCCGGAGCGACCCCACCAGTTCGTCAACGACGGCGATCAAGATCTGCGCATCCTCACGATCGGCGAGCACCGCGGCGACAAGGCCGAGTATCCCGTCGCGCCCTGGCAGTCGGGCGACGCCGCCCCGAGCGTCTAGAGGGACGCCGCCAGCGCCGCGAGGCGCTGCAGCAGCAGCGCGCGGAAGCGCTCCACGTCGACGGCCTCGGCCCAGCGGGCGTTCGGCGTGCCGCCGTAGACGCCCAGCCGGTCCACCAGCGTGGCGCCGCGCGCCGGCCCGAGTCCCGTATCGACGAGGACGTGGCAGTGGCGCAGGGTGAGCAGCGTCGGGTCGATCAACTGGGCGACGGCGAGACTGTCGTGCTGGTAGACGATCTCCTCGCCATACCAGTCGACGTGCTTGCGCATGTAGTGGCGGAGCATGCCGGCAACAGGCGGACCGATCACCGGGAGGAGCGCGAGCGCGTCGATGTCGGCCGCGGTCAGGATCGCCTGGCGGGTGACGTCGAGGCCGACCAGCGTGACGTCCTGCCCCGTCTGCAGCACGCGCTCGGCCGCCTCCGGGTCGAACCACACGTTGAACTCGGCGTACGGCGACATGTTGCCGCCGTTCGCGGCGCCGCCCATCACGAGCACGCTGCGCAGCGCCGCGAAGGCCTCGGGGCGCACGGCCGCGAGCAGCGCGACGTTCGTCAGCGGACCGACCGCGACCAGCGTGACCTCACCCGGTCGGGCCAGCGCGAGCCGCGCGATCAGGTCGACGGCATGCTCCGCCGCAGGACCCCGCGAGGCAGCGGGCAGACCCGCGCCGTCAAGTCCCGTCTCGCCGTGCGTCGTCGAGGAATCGTCCTGCGGCACGTGGATCAGCGGCCGGCCGGCGCCCGCCGCCAACGGCAGATCGGCACGCCCGACGAGGTCGAGGACACGCAGGCCATTCGCGGTGGTGCTCGCCAACGGCACGTTGCCCGCCACCGTCGTCAGCGCGAGCACGTCGAGCTCGGGACTCGCCAGCGCCAGCAGGATGGCGATCGCGTCGTCGATCCCCGGGTCGCAGTCGATGATGACCGGCTGTGCCACGCCGGGTCTACTGCTCGGCGAGGACGGCTTCGGGGATCTCGACGTCGAACACGACCTCTTGCACGTCGTCGTCCTCTTCGAGCGCATCGACCATCTTGAGCACCTTGCGAGCGCCCTCCTCGTCGATCTCGGCCGACTGCTTCGGCAGCAGCTGGAGCTCCGCACTGGCCAGGCTGTAGCCGGCGGCCTCGAGCGCATCGCGCACCGCACCAAGCGCCGTCGGCTCGCACGTCACGCGGTACGCGCCGTCCTCCCCCTCGGCGTCGTCGGCCCCAGCGTCGGCGGCGGCGAGCAGGAGCTCGTCCTCATCGGCCACGCCCTCGACGAAGATCACGCCCTTGCGGTCGAACTTCCACGCCACGCTGCCCGGGTTGCCGAGGGCGGAGCCGGCCTTGGTGAAGATGCTGCGCACGTTCGCGGCCGTGCGGTTGCGGTTGTCGGTCAGGGCCTCAACCACGAACGCCGCGCCGCCGGGGCCGAAGCCCTCGTAGGTCACCAC
>CAJCBN010000013.1 GCA_903960645.1 uncultured Actinomycetes bacterium
CTCGACACGACCATCGTGGGTCGCTGACGTGACGCGCCGGCGCGTCGCAATCGCCACCGCGTGTGCGGCACTGGTCGTCGCCGTGCTCGCCACCGGCGCGTGGTGGCTGACCCGTCCGGCGATCGACGGGCCGCGCACCGTCGACGCCGTCGTAGCCACCGCCGATTTCGACTATCGGATACCCGCGGGCACCGGCGCGAAGCTCGACCAGGGCATCACCGTCGACCTCGTGCCCGAGGTGATCCGAGCCCGCGTCGACCAGACCATCCGCATCGTCAACCACGACGATCGCACATACCTGCTCGGACCCTTCATCGTCGGACCGAACGAGACGCTGACGCAGCGCTTCACCTCGCCCGGCACCTTCCAAGGCGAATGCGTGGTGCATGCCGGCGGACAGATCCGCCTCGTCGTCACCGCCTGACGGCGTCGCGATCACCATCGACCGCGACGATGCCCGCGAGGTCGATGCGGGCGCGCGCCACGCGCGACCGGACCGTGCCGATCGGGCAGTCCAGCACGTCCGCGGCCTCGGCATACGACAGGCCGTAGAGCTGCGTGAGGACGAACGCCTCGCGGCGATCGGCGTCGAGCTTGAGCAGCGTCGCCGCAATCGGCTCCGCCGCCTCGACCTGCGCCTCCGGCGGCTGTGCCACGAGCCTGTCGTGCAAGCGCCGCTGCCGCGTACGGACGCGGACGTAGTCGGCACACGCGTGGCGCGCGATCGCGAGCAGCCACGTCAGCACCGACGAGTCGCCGCGGAACCCGCCGATCGCCCGCATCGCCCGCAGATACGTGTCCTGGACGAGATCGTCGGCATCGGCCGCGCTGCTCAGCGCGATGCACGTGCGGCGCACCTCGCCATCGGTGCGCCGGACGAGCTCGGCGAGCGCACGGTCGTCTCCCTCCTGAGCGGCCTCGAGCAGGTGACGCAGGGGATCGACGGCCACGCCGTGATCATGCCAGAGGTCGCGCGCACGCGCCCGCCGCATGGACACCGCGCGGAAAACGTGGTACCCAATGCCCGTGACCGCGTGCGACCAGTGGATGGAGAGCGCATCGGCCATGGCCGATGGCGAGGAGCCGGACCTGCCGGAGGACCTCGTCCGCGCCCACATCCGCGACTGCCCGCACTGCACCGCCTTCGCGCAGCAGATCGGCCTCGCCATCGACGGCGATGACGGGCACGCGCAGGAGCTGATCGACGTGGTCGTGCAGCGCAACATCGCCGCTCAGCGCAGCAGCGAGACGCTGCTCGTCTCCGCGCTCCTGGCGATCGCGGCGCTCGCCATCATCGCGTACTCCATTCCACCGCTCCTCTTCGGGGAGGACGGCGGGGGCAGCATGCACGCGGCCCGGCACCTCGGGGCGTTCCAGATCGCGTTCGCCGTCGCGCTGCTCGTCGCGGCATGGCGACCCGCTCGCGCGCGCTCGATCCTGCCCGTCGCCCTCGTGCTCGTGCTCGCGATCACGATCACGGCGCTCGTCGACCTGATCGACGGCGAGGCGACGGTGCGAGCCGAGCTGCTGCACCTGCCCGAGCTCCTCACCCTGCCGCTGGTGTGGCTCCTCGCGACGCCCCCGGACCAGTGGCCCGGACGGCGCGCTCGACGCTGACGCACACACCCGCCGCGCGGCGACCGCGCTGTGCTGCACCCGTCTTGTAGGCTGCCCGCACGCGACGCCGGGAGGCACCATGAGCGAACCGATGGACCCAGCTTGGGTCTACAACGAGACGGTCAAGATGTTCGCCATCGGCGGCGATCCGCCGCACGAGGATACAGCCGAGATGGAGTCCACCTGGGGCCGCGTCTGGGGTCTCAGCAACGACGTCGGCCAGATCCGCACCGTCCTCATGCACCGCCCCGGCGTTGAGATGGAGATTGTCGATCCGACCAAGCGCATCGACTCGATCGGCTCGTACGGCGACCTCGCCGAGCACTGGTACTTCCAGAGCGAGGATGCTCCCGATATTCCGACGATGCAGGCCCAGCACGACGCGTTTGTGGCCGCGCTCGAGCGCCGCGGCGTTGAGGTCGTCTACCAACAGGGCGTCGGCGATCGGCACCTCAAGGCCGTCTACACGCGCGACCCGCTGATCATGGTCAAGGGCGGCGCGATCGTGAACCGCATGGGTACGCGCATTCGCCGCGGCGAGGAGCGCGTCACGTCGCAGACCCTCGCGGCGCTTGGCGTGCCGATCCTGCGCACCCTGTCGGGCAGCGCGGTGATGGAGGGTGGTTCGTTTGCCTGGCTGAATGACACGAACTGCGCCATCGGTGTCGGCGTCCGCGTCAACCGCGAGGGTGCGCGCCAGATCGGCGAGGTGCTCGCCAGCCAGGGTGTGACGCTCCACGTGATCGAGCTGACCGGCTACGACATTCACATCGACGGCAGCTTCCTGATGATCGACAAG
>CAJCBN010000014.1 GCA_903960645.1 uncultured Actinomycetes bacterium
GGTCGCGCCGCCGCGCACGGCGGCCTCGGCGAGCGCGGGCGCATCCTCGTTGGCCATCAGGTAGACGGCGAGGCTGGGGCGGGGGATGTTCATGCCATGCCCCGGCGTTCCGCGATCTGATCGACGTCCTTGTCGCCGCGGCCTGAGAGCCCGACGAGCACGTCGCCGGTCGGGCCGAGGTCGCGGGCGATGCGCTCGGCGATCACCAGCGCGTGGCTGGTCTCGAGCGCCGGGATGATGCCCTCGAGATGGCAGAGCCGGTCGAAGGCCACGAGCGCCTCCTCATCGGTGGCGCCGATGTACTCGGCGCGGCCAGTGGCGTGCAGGTACGCGTGCTCGGGACCGACGCCCGGATAGTCAAGGCCGGCGCTGATCGAATGGGTCTCCACGACCTGTCCGTCGTCATCGCAGAGCACGTAAGAGCGCGAGCCGTGCAGGATCGAGACGCTGCCGCCGCTTAGCGAGCGCGCGTGGAGCGCTCCGCCGCTGCCACCGGCCTCGACGCCGATCAGGCGCACCGGATCGTCGCGGAAGGTGTGGAAGATGCCGATCGCGTTCGAACCACCGCCGACGCAGGCCACGACCGCGTCGGGCAGGCGCCCGGCCCGCTCCAGCATCTGGCCGCGCGACTCCTGGCCGATCACGGCCTGCAGCCGCCGCACGAGGTAGGGGTACGGGTGCGGGCCGGCGGCCGTGCCGATCAGGTAGTGCGTGGTCTCTACGTTCGCGATCCAGTCGCGGATGGCGTCGTTGAGCGCGTCCTTGAGGGTGCCCGCGCCGTTCGTGACGGGAATGACCTCGGCGCCGAGCATCTTCATGCGGACGACGTTGGGGCGCTGGCGGCGCATGTCCTCCTCGCCCATGTAGACGACGGCCTGCAGGCCGAAGCGGGCGCAGGCGGTGGCGGTCGCCACGCCGTGCTGGCCGGCGCCGGTCTCGGCGACGATGCGGCGCTTGCCGAGGCGCTTGGCGATGACAGCCTGGCCGAGGGCGTTATTGATCTTGTGGGCGCCGGTGTGGGCGAGGTCCTCGCGCTTGAGCCAGATGCGGGCGCCGCCGACGTCCTCGGTGAGGCGCTCGGCCAGGTAGAGCGGGGTGGGGCGGCCCACGAAATCGCGAGCCAGGAGTGCCAGCTCGGCGTGGTAGGCCGGGTCGGCGAATGCCTCTTCCATGCCAACCTCGAGCTCGTCGAGCGCAGCCATCACGGTCTCCGGCACGAAGCGCCCGCCGAACTCGCCCCAGCGGCCGAGCTCGTCCGGTGCGTAGGCGTCGGCGGGGGTCCCGCCCTGGGCGATGTCGGTCCTGCTCATGCTGCTCTCCCTTCGCGCGCCGCGGCGATGAAGGCCGAGACACGGGCGTGGTCCTTGCGGCCGGGCTCGCGCTCGACTCCTCGTGCGACATCGACGGCCCACGGCTGCGCGGCCGCGATGGCGGCGCCGACGTTGGCGGGCGCGAGCGCGCCGGCGAGCAGCACGCGGCGACCGGCACGGCTCAGCGCGCCCACGGTCTCCCAGTGCTCGGCCAGCTCGTCCGCGGTGGGCTCGTCGCCGAAGGCGCGGTCGAGCAGAATCGGATCGGTTGCGTCGATTGCGTCGTCGGGCAGGCGACGCCCGATGATCGCCCGCTCGCCGAGAACCTCGCGCGTCTCGGCGGCATGAGGCCCGTAGACCTGCACGCGGTCGAGCTCGGCGAGCTCGAGCACCTGAGCCGCGTAGCCGGCCGTCTCGTCGGCGAGGACGCCGACGGCTTCTACGCCGCGGGGCACGCGGCGGCGCAGCAGGTGCGCGGCCTCGAGGTCAACCGCACGCGGCGACCACGGGACGAGGACGAAGCCGATCATGTCGGCGCCGGCGGCGACGGCCTGATCGACGTCCTCGGCGTTCGTCATCCCGCAGATCTTGACCAGGGTCATGGGCGCGTGAGCTCCGTGAGCAGGTCGGGGTTGCGCATCAGGGCGGTGCCGACGAGCGCGGCGGACGCCCCGGCGGCACCCGCGGCATCGAGGTCGGCGCGCGTCGAGACGCCCGATTCGGCCACGCCGATGTAGCCGGCCGGGATCGCGCCGAGCAGGCGGCGCTGATCGGTCGGCTCGACCGACAGCGTGCTCAGGTTCCGCGCGTTGACGCCGATCAGCGGGCAGCCGAGGTCGAGCGCGCGACGCAGCTCAGCCTCGTCGTGTACCTCGCACAGCACGTCCATCTGGTGGTCCTCCGCGGCCTGGATGAGATCCCGGGCGAGGTGGTCATCGACCAGCGCGAGCAGCACGAGGATCGCATCCGCGCCGTGTGCCCGCGCCTCAACGACCTGGTACGGATCGACGAAGAAGTCCTTGCAGAGCAGCGGGAGGTCGGTGACCTGCCGGACGCGCGCCAGATCGAGCAGCGAGCCGGCGAAGTCCTTGCCGCTGGTCAGCACGGAGATCGCCGCGGCGCCGCCGGCCTCGTAGCGGCGGGCGACCTCTGTCGCGTCCGCGTTCGGCGCGATCGGCCCCTCGCTCGGCGAGGCCCGCTTGATCTCGGCGATCACCTTCACGCGGCCCGGCTCGTGTAGTGCACCCGCGAACGGCCGAGTCTCCCGCCGCCGCTCGACTTCGCGCTGCGTCCACGCCCCGATCTCCTGCAGGTAGCCCATCGTCTCAGCCTTCCGTCGTCGTCGTGTAGCGATTCTCCGCGATCAGCTTTGCTTTGGTGCCAGGCACCGATGCAACGCCGTCAGGCACCGACGCAACGCCGGTCGGCCAGCTTTGCATTGGTGCCTGGCACCAAAGCAACGTTGATCGACGCCGCGTCATGCGCCGGCCTCTGCGGCCGCTCGGGCCGATGCGCCGACGGCGTCCAGCACGCGCTGCGCCTGGCCCGTGTCGATGGCCGCGGCTGCGCGGGTGAGGCCCGCGTCGAAGTCGGTGGCCTGGCCGCA
>CAJCBN010000015.1 GCA_903960645.1 uncultured Actinomycetes bacterium
CTCCAATACCTTGGTATCGGTCTGATCGTCCTCGCGGTGATTGGCCTGTCGCTGAGCTGATCAGGCGCCGAGCGCCGCGACCACGTCGGCCCGCGTGCGCGCCACCGGCGTGTTGTGCCCGCCCAGCGCGGCCTGCGCGGCGCTGATCGCGTCGTCCAGCGAGCCGTCGCCAGCACAGGCGGCGTGGAACGCCCGGGCGCAGCCGAGCTGCTGCAGCTCGAGATCAAGGGGAATGGCCGGCAGCGCGCTCGCGACGGCAAGGTGCGTGCCGGCCTTGGCGGCGCGTCGCAGGATGCCGTTCAGTTCGGGGTCCGGCACGAGCAGGACCGGGGCATGGGCCTCAAACCAGCGGGTCAGCTCTGTCCGCCAATTGGCTGCGCCGGCGCCGGCCCAGACGTTGATCGCGGCCAGCGCGCCCGCCGCGTCGGCAGGCAGCGACGCGGGATCGAGCGGAGGCGTACCGCCGAGCCGGCGAGCGAGATACTCCGCGGCCGCTGCGACCAGCCCATCGACATCGGTCAGCGCGGTGTCAACGATGATCAGCTTGCTCATGCCCTGCCTCTGCGGTGGAACGCCATTGCGAGCACGATAGACGCGATGCCAATCCCGAGCGCGTCGATGGCGACGTCGGAGACCGCGCCGTTGCGCGTCGGCACCCTGCTCTGGTGAACCTCGTCGATCACCGCGTACACCAGCGCGATAGCCGCGCCGCCGAGCAGGGCGGAGCGGACCGACACACGCTGCGCCCGCAGCGCGAGCACGCACGCGGAGGCGAGCAGGCCGAAGGCACCGATGTGCGCGGCCTTGCGCGTGACGGTGTCGAGCCAGCCCGAGGCGACCGCGAGGTCCGGCGTCGCCGACAGCTGCCAGAGAATCGCGGCCAAGACGAGGGCGGGAAGGCAGGCGAGCACGCGCATGGCGGGAGCCTATCGGCCGCACTCGCGCGTGCTTGCGTGCGCCCCCGGCGTGTCGTATGACGATCCCGTGCGCCTCTGTGCGACGGCGGCAACCGTCGCGGGCCCCGGCGCACGGCAGGATCGCCCCATGACCACGCGACTGCAGCGCCTCACCGGCGGCCTCATCCTCGTCCTGCTCGTCCTCCTCGGCTGGCTGATCCTCGCCGCACCCACCCGCGCCGCCGACACCACGGTCGGGTACCAGCTGCCGAGCGGCGACACGACGGGCATCAGCGCCACCACGCCACCCGGGCTGAGCGGCTGTCTCAGCGGGTGCGCCTGGCTGCGCATCCCCGCGGGCGCGAACGTGGCCGCCCGCCGGCAGGGGCAGCTTGCCTTCGCCGCGCCCAGCGGCACCACCATCGTGGGTGCCACCTTGCGGATTCGCTACCGCACGAAGCAGAACGGCGTTGCGGCCGTGCTGCAGAGCCGGCTTGGCGGGCGTTGGATCGCCGGCCAGCGGCTGCGCTCGGTCGGCGGCACCAGCGCAACGCTCAGCACCGGACGGGGCGCCACCGCAGTCGCGGTCGCGTTGACCGCCGACACCGCCATCGCCGGCCGCACGGTACGCAACGCGACCGACAACTCCGTGTCCGTCGAGTCGGTTCAACTGACAGTCCGCGACGCGCACCTGCCCAGCGTGGCCTGGGGCGGCGCCGATCCCGTGCTCGGCGGGTGGCAGCGGGGCCAGCTGTGCGGCGCCTTCACCGCCGCCGATCGCGGACTCGGCGTGGATCGCGTGGAATACGCGATCGGCTCCGTGGTCGCCGCCGCCTCCGCCGGGCCGGGCACGCGTCTGCAGCCGCGACCGCTGCAGTTCGCCGGCTCCGTCTGCGTCGATACGGCCCAGCTCCCCGACGGCACGTATGGCACCGCGCTAACGGCCGTCGACACCGGCGCGGACGGCAACCGCAGCGCACCGCTCGCGAACGTCGTGCGCGTCGACAACGCGCCGCCGAGCGTGACCTACAAGGCCCCGGCCGATCCGGAGGCGCGCCTGCCGGAGATCCAGCTGGCCGTGACAGACGCCGCCAGCGGTCTCGACAGCCTGTCGGCGACGATCGATGGCCTGGCCGCCGAGGTGCGGCTCGCAGCGGGCGTCGCGGTCGTCGTGCCGCCGCAGCCACTGGCCGACGGTCTGCACCGCCTCGCGTGGACGGCCGCCGACGTCGCGGGCAATGCCACCAGCGGCAGCGAGACCTTCGGCGTGGCCGACCGCACCCCGCCGGTAATCGACGACGTGCAGCCGCAGGGCGTGGTGGGGCCGTTTGCCCCCGTGAGCGCCCACGCGACCGACAACGGCGCTGGGCTGGCTGCCGATGCGTGGCGGCTGGCGATTGACGGCGTCGACGTGACGGGAGCGGCCGAGCTCGGCAGCGCAGGGACGATCGTGTTCACGCC
>CAJCBN010000016.1 GCA_903960645.1 uncultured Actinomycetes bacterium
GTCCTCGTGACGGCCGATCAGCTCGGCCGCATGGCCGTTCTCGAGTGGGCCGTCAACGGTGTCGACCTCGGCCAGCGCGGCTGCGATGGCATCCTCGTCGCCACCCCGGCCGGCTCAACCGGTTACAACCTCTCTGCGGGTGGCCCGGTCATCGAGTGGGGCGTCGATGCCGTCACCGTCACCTTCGTCGCGCCGCACTCGCTCGACGGCCGGCCCCTGATCCTCGGCCGCGGCCATGAGGTGCGCATCGTCTCCCGCACCCGTGACGTCGGCAGCCGCATCGTGGTGGACGGTCATCCGCTCGCGCACCTCGGCAAGGGGGAGGCGACGACGATCCGGATGGCGCCCGAGGTGGCACGGCTCGCGATCCTGCCGAACCGCCCGTTCCTGTCCCGGTACCGCGACAAGTTCGGACGCTGACGGTGCTGGAGCGGCTGCACGTCGACAACCTGGTGGTGCTCCGCAGTGCGGAGATCGAGCCCGCTGCGGGCATGACGGTGATCACCGGCGAGACGGGAGCGGGCAAGACGATTCTGGCCGGCGCGCTCGGCCTCGTGCTTGGCGCGAAGGGCGAGGCCGGACTGGTCGGGCCGCACGCCGAGCAGGTCGAGGTCGAGGCGACCTTCCGGATCGACGAGGCACTGCTCGGCGACGAGGCCTTCGCCGGCGTGCGGGAGCTGATCGATGATCTGGATGATGGCCTGCTGGTCGCGCGCCGGCTCGGCGCCGACGGTCGCGGCCGCACGTTGATCCAGGGGCGCAGCGCTACACGCGGCGCGCTCGAGGACGCCGGCGGACGCCTCGTCGGCGTCGTCTCCCAGCATGAGTCGCGTCGGCTCGCCAAGCCGGCGGCGCAGCGTGCCATCCTCGATGCCTTCGGCGGCGAGCAGCAGGCGGCGCGGGTGGCGGCGATGGCCGCGGCCTGGCGTGCGCTCGTGGCGGCCCGCACGGCGCGCGAGGAGGCTGAGCGCGAGGCGTCGGGGCTCGCCGGCCGCGTCGCGGAGCTGGAGGGCATCGCCGAGCGCATCGCGGAGATCCAGCCGCGGACGGGGGAGTTGGACGAGCTCGAGGCGGAGCGTCAGCGCCTGCGCTACGCGGATGTTCTCGCGGAGGGCACCTCCGGTGCGGCCGCCCTGCTGTCGCCCGACGATGGTGCCGGCGCCCTCGGCCTGACGGGCGATGCCGAGCGTGCGGTGCGCAGCGCCGCCGAGCGGGACCCCGAGCTGGCCCCGATCGCGGAGGAGCTGCGCGAAGCCGTGATCCGGCTCGAGGAGGCCTCACGCTCGCTGCACGCCTACGCCGATGGCATTGAGCACGACCCGGCGCGGCTCGAGCAGGTTGAGGCGCGCCTCGACCGCCTGACCGACCTCGTGCGCCGCCACGGCTCGCTCGACGAGGCGATCGCGGCCGGGGAGGAGGCGGAGCGCCTGCTCGCCATGGTGCGCGGCGAAGCCGGCGGGCTCAACGCGGTGCAGGCCGCGGAGGCCCAGGCCCAGGCCGCGGCCGACGCTGCCGCAACCGCGCTGCGGAAGGCGCGGGCGACGCTCGCACCGAAGCTCGCCAAGGCCGTTCAGGGGCACCTGGCCGACCTCGGCATGGGCGACGCCGCCGTCGAGCTCGAACTGGTCGAGCGCGATCTCGGCAGTACCGGCACCGACGAGGTCCGGATCCTGCTCGCGCCCAACCCGGGCCTCCGGCCCGCCGCGATCGCCGACGCGGCCTCGGGGGGCGAGCTGTCCCGCGTCGCGCTCGCGCTGCGCGTTGCCGCGCACGACCACGCTGCGGTCCCGACGCTCGTCTTCGACGAGGTCGACGCGGGGGTGGGTGGCGCCACCGCGGTCGCCGTCGGTCAGAAGCTACGTGAGCTCGCCGGCTCCACGCAGGTGATCGTGATCACGCACCTCGCGCAGATCGCTGCGCTCGCGGACCGTCACTACCGCGTGCTGAAGGTCGCCGGCGATCCCACGGAGACGACGATCGAACTGCTCGATGACTCCGGCATCGACGCCGAGCTGGCCCGGATGCTCGGCGGCGACGCCTCGGCGGCCGAGGCCCTCGAGCTGGCGCGCCGGCTGCGGACGCGCGCCTGATGCGCATCGTCGACCTCACGCAGCCGCTGTCGCCCAC
>CAJCBN010000017.1 GCA_903960645.1 uncultured Actinomycetes bacterium
GCCGATTGGGACGCCGAGTACCTCGATCTGATCCTCGCCGTGCGCGTGGTCGTCGACCTCGACGCGGCACTCGACCACATCGACCGTCACTCGACGGGACACTCCGAGGCGATCGTGACTAACTCACTCGAGGCCGCCCGCACCTTCACCGACAGCGTCGACTCGGCCTGTGTCTACGTCAACGCCTCGACGCGTTTCACCGACGGCGGCGAGTACGGCATGGGCGCCGAGGTCGGCAACTCCACGGCGCGCCTGCACGTGCGCGGGCCGATCGGCCTCGAGGACCTGACGACGACGAAATACGTCGTCATCGGCAGCGGCCAGATCCGCGGCTAGCGGTGGAGGGGCGACCGCTGCGGATCGCGCTCGACCTCTCCGCCACACGGCTCGGCCAGGCGGGCGTGGCGCGCACCGCGCTGCAGCTGGCCGACGCGCTCGACGATCGCGGCGACGTGGAGGTCCTGCGCATCGGCGTCGGCAGCACCCCGGCGGCCGGCAGCACCGCTCGCCGGGCGCTCGCCCTCCGCCTCGATCTGGCGTGGGCGACGCGCGGTGCGCGCGCCGAGGCCGCCGCCCGCGCTGCCGACGTCCTGCACCTCCCGCTCCCACGCGGTCCGCTCTCGCCCGGTCGCCCGCCGACGGTGGTCACGGTCCACGACCTCGCCGTCGTCCACCACCCCGAGACGTTGAGCCGCTGGAACCGCACGTACACCCAGCGGACGCTGCCGCGCGTGCTGGCCGCCGCCGACGCGATCATCGCCGTCTCCCACGACACGGCCGCCGATGTCGCGGCCTTCGCGCCCGCCGCCACCGATCGCATCCATGTGATTCCCAACGGCGTGGATGGGTTCTGGTCGGCACCGGCCGAGCCCGCACCGAGCACTGCCCCCTACGTGCTCGCCGTCGGCACGCCCGAGCCGCGCAAGAATCTGCTGCGCCTCGTCGACGCCATGCGCCTGCGCCGCGAGCGCGGCTCTGAGGAGGAACTCGTGCACGTCGGCGCCGACGGTTGGGGCGACGTGCGTCTGCCCGACGAGCCGTGGCTGCGGCGCGCGGGCCGCGTCACCGATACCGAGCTGCGCGCGCTCTACCGCGGCGCCGCCGCCGTGGCGATCCCCTCGCTGCACGAGGGCTCGGGCCTGTCGGCCCTCGAGGCCTTCGCCGCCGGCACCCCCGTCGTGGCGGCCAGCACCGGCGCGCTGCCGGAGACCTGCGGCGACGCCGCCGTGATGGTCGATCCGCTCGACATCGAGTCGATCGCCGCGGGTATCGACGAGGCCATTGACCGGCGCGCAGCGCTGATCGCGGCCGGCCGGCAACGCGCCGAGCAGGCCACGTGGGCAGCAGCCGCCGAGCGCTGCGCCACGCTCTACGCATCGCTCGTCTGACGCCGCGCGTGCCACGCACGCTTCCACGCGAATCTGCGCCGGACGCACCCACCCGGTTTCCTACGCCCACGGCAGCATCGGACACGATGGGCCCGGGCCCCCCTTGTCAGCCCAGTCTCGTCGCTGTGCGCGCAGAGTGAGGGCGACTTCAGGCCACGTGCGACACAGCCGGTGCGAGTTGCGCGCGCCGTTCGCGCGACGCAGGCCACAGCTGGCGCCACCGGCGTCACCTTCGGTATGGACTCCAAATGACTGCGGCACACGTTGTGTCGGACAAGGTGGGCCCGGGCCCATCTTGTCCTTTGTGGATAGCGAGCGGACCTGGATCGCGGCGGGCGGCAGCGCCGCGCCACGACGAGCAGCGCCGCGAGGCGACGAGTGGGGTCGCGTGGCGCGTTAGCGGCGGCGCGAGGGCGCGAGGCCAGGGGCCTGGCCGCCGAGCACCGTCGGATGGCGCCGGATGAAGCGTCCGACGTTGCGAAGGTGCCAGACCGTGCGCTTGTCGAGGAACGCGCCGTCGCTGGCGGCCTGGTGGGCGTGGACGACCTCGGCGGCGGGCTCCTGCCAGATCTCCCAGCCGCGCTGCCAGAGGCGCCACTGCAATTCGATCTCCTCGACGTAGAGCGGCGCGAAGGCCTCGTCGAAGCCGCCGACGTCGTCCCATGCTGCGCGGCGGATCAGCAGGAAGGCGCCAAGCGACCAGTCGATCGGGCGGGGCGCGTCGGATTCCCCGAGGTAGTGGTCGGCGGCGTAGCGCGACGGCGGCAGCACCCTGCGCAGCGGCGTGCGGCGGATGATCGAGCCGACGGGCTCGGGGAAGCGGCGCGCCGCCTCCTGGTACGAGCCGTCGAGGTTGCGGAGCGTCGGCGCCACGAGGCCGCAGCGCGGGTGCTCCTCCATGAAGCGCACGAGGCGCGGCAGGCAGTCGAGCTGCGCGATCGCGTCGGGGTTGACGATCGCGAGGTAGTCGCCGGGCGCCGCGGCGAAGGCGACGGCCTGGTTCTCGGCGTACGAGCGGGTATCGGGCTGCTCGACCAGCACGCACTCGGTGTAGTCCGCGCGGATCAGCTCGGCGGTGCCATCGCCGGGGCGGTTGGCGACGACGACGATCGTGAGCGCATCGCCCATGTTCTGCTGACGTAGCCCAGCGATCGCGTCAGGCAGATCGTCGGCCTGGCCTGTCGAGGTGAGCGCCGCGACGACCGAAGCCTGCTTGCCGGTGGCGACCGGGCGCACGAGGCGGTGCGTCTGCGGCTGCTCGCGCAGCACGTCCTGCCAGACGCCGACCAGACGCTCAGCGGCGGCCGTCCACGTCAGCTCGGCGGCGCGGACGATACCTGCCGCGCGGCAGCGGGTGCGCAGCGCCTCGTCGTCGAGCAGGCGCGAGAGGCCATCGGCGATCGACGCAACGTCAAGCGGGTTCGCTAAGACGGCCGCGCCACCGGCCACCTCGGGCAGCGCGGTCGTATTGCTGGTCAGCACCGGCGTACCGGTGGCCATCGCCTCAGCGACCGGCAGGCCGAAGCCCTCGTAGAGCGACGGGAAGGCGAAGACGCCGGCGGCGGCGTAGAGGTCACGCAGCGCGCCCTCACCCTGCACGTAGCCGATCCGACGCACGTGCTGCTCAAGGCCGAGCTCGGCGATCCGCGCACCCAGCTCGTCCTCGTCCTGCTTGGCGTCACCAGCCAGGACGAGCAGTGGCATCTCGGCGCGCGCATCGCGCACGCGCGCGTAGGCCTCGAGCAGGCGCAGCAGGTTCTTGCGCGGCTGCAGGGCGCCGATGAAGAGCACGAAGCCCGGCTCCAGGCCCCACGTCGCGCGCACGCGGTCGGCGGCGGTCGGATCGGGTGCGTAGACCTCGGAGACGCCGTTGGGGATCGCCACCACGTGGCTCGGAGCGAGGCCGGGCACGGAGCGTAGGACGTCCTCGCGCGCGTGCTCCGAGACCGTCACCACGCGAGCCGCACGGCGGATCGACCACGGCACGAAGCGGCCAAAGGCGAGCGCGTCGGCCCGCGGCATCAGCTCGGGGGCGAAGCGGTACGACGAGTCGTGCACGGTGACGACGCCCGGGCAGTTGAGGCCCGGCGGCAGCACGTAGTTGCCGTGGTACAGCGCCGGGCGGTCCGCGCGCAGACGCGCCGGCAGGCTGACCGCGACGCGGCGGTAGTTCGAGCCGACGTCGACGGCGACCGGCCGCACGACGCCCGAGGCGGTGATGGCCTCCGGCACGAGCGCGGGATCGCGGACGTAGGCGAGGACGGTAAACGGCAGGTCGTCGCGCGCGGCGAGCGCCGTCAGGAGCCCCGTGGCGACCGTCTCATCACCGGTGCGGTTGCGGCCGATGACATCGGCATCGAAGGCGACGACGTCGGGCATCGCTCAGCCGACGCGGCTGCCGCGCACCGGGCGATCGCGCGTCGCCTCGGGGAACACCGCGCGCTCGCCGAGCGTCGTGCGCGCGAAATCGAGGAACGAGGTGACGAGCCGCGACTGCGTCCGCGATGCGTTGCGCACGGCGTAGAACAGTCGCCCTGGCTCGAGGCCCGCGACCGTCGCGGAGGCAAGGCGGTGCTCATCGAGCTCGCGCTCGACCGCCAGGCGCGAGAGGAAGGTCACGCCGAGACCCGCCTCGACGGCGGACTTGGCCGACTCCTGCAGGCCGAGCTCGGCCACGACGTTGAGGTCACGCGCGCGGATGCCATGGGCGCGCAGCTCGCGCTCGACGACGGTGCGGACGCCGGCTCCCTCCTGCTGCACGACGAGCGGCTCGTGCACCAATTCCTCGACGCTGATCTGCCGGCCGGCGAAGGGGTGATCGTTCGGGACGATCAGCAGCACCTCGTCGCGCAGGAACGGCTCGAACACGAGGGAGCGGTGCGTGCGCTCGGCGCCGACGATCCCGAACTCGAGCTGACGATCGAGGACGCGGTCGATGATCGTCTCCGTGTCATCAACGCGCAGCGACACGAGCACGTCGGGAAACTCCTTGTGGAAGGCACCGAGCAGCGCCGGCAGGATGCGCTCACCAGGTCCGGTGGAGGCACCGACGACGAGGTGGCCATGGAGCCCGTCGCCCTCCTCCTCAAGGCTGTGGAAGAGGTCGCGCTCTGCGCCGAGGATGCGCTGGGCATGCCGGTAGGCGACCTGCCCGGCCTCGGTCGGCTCGACGACGCGGCCGGAGCGATCGATCAGCTGGCAGCCGAGCCGCTTCTCGAGTGAGCGGATCGCCAGCGAGACGGCGGGCTGCGTGACGCCAAGCTGCTCAGCCGCCTGCGAGAAACTGGAGCGATCAACCACAGCGACGAGGGCAGCGAGCTGCTTGGTGTCCACTACTCCGCGACCTTCCGCGTCGCGATGCCCTCGCGCAGCGGCGACTTGGCGGCGGCGAAGAAGAGCTCGAGAGCCTCTTCGTCGGCGCCGCGCAGGAGCGCCACGTCGATCTCGTCGAGGCGCTCGGCGAGCCACGCGGCGTCGATGCGGCCGCGGCGCGCGCGCATCAGCTTGTCGTGGTGGGTGCGCTCGACGGACTCGTCGTCGGCGAAGAGCCGCTCGTGCAGCACCTCGCCGGGGCGCCGCCCGATGACGCTGATCTCGATGTCCTTGCCGGGCTCACGGCCCATCAGGCGAATCATGTCCTGCGCGAGATCCATGATCCGCACCGGATCGCCCATGTCAAGCACGAAGATGTCGCCCGACTGGCCAACACCGCCGGCCTGGACGATCAGCTGGACGGCCTCGGGGATCGTCATGAAGAAGCGCGTCATCTCCGGGTCCGTGACCGTGACGGGGCCGCCGTCGAGGATCTGGCGCCGGAACGTCGGGATCACCGAGCCGGACGAGCCGAGCACGTTGCCGAAGCGGACGGCCATGAAGCGCGTGCCGGGGCGCTCCTGCGCCTCGGCCTCGACGACGTACTCGCAGAGTGCCTTCGAGGCGCCCATCGCGGTCTCCGAGATGACGGCCTTATCGGTCGAGACGAGCACGAAGCGCTCGACCCCGGCGTCGGCAGCGAGCTCGGCGAGGGCGCGCGTCGCGAGGACGTTGTTGCGCAGTGCGCTGAACGGGTTGCTCTCCATCAGCGGGACGTGCTTGTAGGCGGCGGCGTGGAAGATCACGTCCGGCTGCGCCTCCGCGATGATCTTGCGCATGCGGTCGACGTCCTTGACGTCGGCGACGCACGAGCGGACGTTCGGAATCTCGTGCTCGCGGAGCCACTGGTCGATCTGGAAGAGGTTGTCCTCGGCGTGGTCCACCAGCGTCAGCTGCGCGGGCGAGAGCCGGCTGATCTGCCGCACGAGCTCGGAGCCGATCGAGCCGCCAGCGCCCGTCACGAGCACCGACTGGCCCGCCAGGTAGCCGCCCATGGAGGCGAGGTCGAGGTTGACGGGCTGGCGGCCGAGGATGTCCTCGACCTGCACCTCGCGCAGGCGGCGCAGCAGCGTCGGGTCGCCGTCGAGCAGGTCGTAGAGGCCCGGCAGCGTCTTGACCGGCACGCCGGCGCGGCGGCAGGCGTCGACGACGCGCTGGCGCGCGGTGCCGTCGGCGCCGGGCATCGCGATAACGACCTCGTCCGGCGGGGACGCCTTGAGGATCGCGGCGAGGTCGTGCGTCGTGCCGTCGACCTTGACGCCGTGGAGGCGCATGCCCTGCTTGCGCGGATCGTCGTCGCAGAGGCGGATCGGCGTCATCCGCAGCGAGCGGTTGGCAAGCATCTCGCGCACGATCACCGAGCCGGCGTCGCCCGCACCGACGACGAGCACCTCACGTCCACGCGGGAACAGCGTGCCGCGCCCCTCGAGGATCGTGCGCGCAACGGCGCGGACGCCGACGGTGCCGAGCAGCAGCAACAGGAACCAGATCGCAAGCACGCCGCGCGGCGGGGTGGCGGCGACGGGCGGGAAGAGGTTGGCGTAGAGCGCGACGACCACCAGGGCGATCACCGAGGCGCGGAGCAAGAGGCGAACATCACGCAGCGAGACGTAGCGCCACCAGCGGGTGTAGAGCCCGTTGGCGATGAAGACCGCCACGGTCAGGACGACGATCCACGGCAGCGTCGCCCAGAACAGCGTGTCCGCCCAGATCGGCACCACATCGAAGCGCAGCTGGAACGCGAGCCACCAGGCGACCGCCGCCACGGCGGCATCCGCCGCCATATGACCCACGCGATGCCAGGAAGGGAGGCGCATATCAGCGATCATTATAGGTGGCTCGGGACTGGCCCGGGACACCTATGGACGGGTACGGCGCCGACATAGGCGGGACATTCGCCGTGCGGCCCCGGATTCATGTCCCTCGGCGGCGGACGTGACCAAACCGGGGTTTGTCACGTCCGGCTTGCCATGACCGCCCGCGCTCAGACCAGCCCGTCGAAGGCCAGGTCCACCAGCGTGGCTGGATCACGCAGGGTCGGCGCCGCGGCGGGGCCACGCGGAGCGATCACGAGCTGGTCGACCCGCTGGAGCTGCTGGAGGCGGCCGGCGGTGATCAGCGCGCGATCAACGGCGCCGAGGGTGCCCGCGAAGGTCGTCCAGACCGGGGTGCCGAGGACGACGGCCTCGCGGTTCATCGTGCCGCCGGCCGAGACCACAAGGTCGGCAGTGGCGACGAGGCTGCGGGCGTCAACGGCACGCTCGGGCACGATCACGCGCTCCAACCTGAGCGCACGCACGGCGTCGGCCTGCTCGCGGGTGCGCGGCAGCACGATCTGGTCCACGCGGGGATCGGCCGACAGCACGCGCAGCACCTGCTCGAAGAGCGGGTTGTCCGTGCGGTGGTACAGGGCGAGCTCCGGGGGCGGGCGCATGATCGCGAGCAACGCGTCAGCGCGCACGCCGAGGTCGACACGCACCGACGGGTCGGCCTCGAAGCCCCACA
>CAJCBN010000018.1 GCA_903960645.1 uncultured Actinomycetes bacterium
GCCAGCGCGAACATCCCGCGCAGGGACCGGAGCAGCTCCGGGATCGCCGCATGGCCGCCGGCCTCGTACAGCCGCAGAACCGTCTCGGTGTCGCAGCGTGTCCGCGACGGCACGCCCTGGAGCAGCGGGCCCTCCGCAAGCTCGCGGGCGTTGTAGACCTCGCCGTTGTAGACGATGCCCAGGCGCCCGTCCGACGCCCACATCGGCTGATGCCCTCCCTCCCGGTCGAGGATCGCCAGTCGGGTCGCGCCGAACGCGAGCTCGGGGCCGACGAACGTGCCGGCGTCATCGGGTCCACGATGCTCGATGACCTGCAGCATCCGCTCGATCAACGGCGCCGTGCGCTCAGGGTGTCCGAAGACCCCGGCGATCCCGCACATGCTGACCTCTCATCTCTCGTGGACGTACGCGACTCGGCGCGGTGCTCCGCGTCGGGACGCCCGGAAAACCCGAACTGCGCCCCGCAGATGCCGAAGCGTAACGCACCCCCGGAGCCCGATCAGTGAGCGATTTGCGGCGATTCGCCGTGTGCCACAATCACACCGTGGCCGTATCGGAGAAAGCAGCGACGAGTCCCGCCGACGAGATCTCCGCGCGTCTCCCCGTCACCGACCGCCGCGGGTGGGCGCTGCTGGCCGCGACGGCTCTGCTCGTCCTTGCCGGGCTCCTCTGGGCCGTGTTCGGAAGCGCCCCCGAAACCGTCTCAGGGGCGGGCATGATCGTGCCCGCCAGCGGCTTCAGCGACGAGGGCACATCCGTCATCGGCAGCGTCACCCAGATCCTGGTGCGTCCCGGCGATGTGGTCGAGCAGGGGGCAGCCGATCGCCACGGTGGGGGTCAAGGACGGCACGACCGAGCAGGTCCGCGCGTCCGTTGACGGCATCGTTGCCAGCGTCGTGGCGCGGCAGGGCGGCACCACGCAGCCCGGCACTCCGCTGCTGATCATCGATCCGACGACCCCCGACATCGCCATCGGCTTCCTGCCGGCCGTTCAGGGCGGAAAGGTTCGTGTGGGCATGCCCGCCCTGGTGGCTGTGTCGTCCTTCCCGGAGGCTCAGTACGGCTACATCTCCGGCACCGTCCAAGACGTCGGTCGGCTGCCCGCGACCATCGAGCGCATCAAGCTGCTCGTCGGTGGCAACGATCAGCTGCCCGAGCTCGTCACCGCCGACGGCCCAGTCCTCGAGGTCGCCGTAGCCCTCGATGCCGATGCCGAAACACCGTCCGGCTACGTCTGGACCATTGGCCGAGGACCGGACGCGGAGGTACCGACCGGCAAGCTCGTATCTGTCTCGGTCGTGCTGTCCGACCGCAGTCCACTGGAGCAGATGACGGAGTGAACCAGGAAGCGAGCACCGCGCGCCAGTTGGCGGTGATCCGAACGCTGATGGCACACAACCCAAAGGCGTACGTCTACATCGCCTTGGCCGCTGCACTCGCGACGGTTCCGAGTGTCGTGATTCCCCTCCTCGAGCGGGCCTTCGTCGACCAGTACCTCGCCTCTGGCAATCAGCAGTGGAGCACTCCGGTGGTGATCGGCATGGTTGCGGCCGCCTCGCTGATCGCCGCGGTCACGCTGCTGCAGTACCGAACCCTCTCGTGGTTGACCATCCGGATCGGCGCGACTGCGTCGACACGGCTCGTGTGGCGGATCCTCCGACTCCCGGTACCGACGATCGAACGCTGGGGCGCCGGGGACCTCGCGGCTCGAGCCGGTGCACTGCAGTACTACTCCTTGCTGAGCGGGCTGTTCATTCCCATGGCCTTGAAGGACATCGTCGCCATCGTGATCTTCACGATCGTCGTGGCAACCCTGAACTGGGTGCTGGCACTCGTGGGTCTGGCGACCGTCGTCGGTTCCGTGGTCGCCAGCACCGTCTTCCTGAGACGGCGGCGGGCCCTGCAGTCGCACGCCGATGCGACGCTCATCGCGCTCACGGCTACCACCACCAACGCCGTCGACTCGATCGAGACGATCAAGGCCGCGGGCTGGGAGCCATGGGTCTTCGACCGCTGGAGCCAGCGCCGATCGGAGACCATCGACGCCTGGTCGACCCTCGCCATGGACGGCCAGCGCCTCGGCCTCGTCCCCACCCTCACGTACACGTTCGGACTGGGACTCACCCTTGCCGCGGGCTCGCTGCTCGTACTCGCCGGCGACCTGTCGCTGGGCACCCTCGCCGCGGCCCAGACCCTGTTGCTCGCTATCTTCGTGCTCACCCGGCAACTCGTCACCATCGGCACCCTGATCGAGTGGGTCGGCAGCATCCAGCACCAGGCCGACACCGTTGCGATCCTCGACCTCGATCCGGAGGTCACCTCGACGGGCGCGCAGCACGTGCGTCCGGACGGGCCGCTGGAGCTCGAGCTGCGCGGTGTGACCTTCGGCTACGAAGACGACGACCCGCCCTTGATGTCGGACCTGGACCTGCGCGTCCCGGCCGGCTCGTGGGTGGCCGTGGTCGGGTCCAGTGGCAGTGGCAAGTCCACCCTCGCGCGACTCGCGATCGGCGAGCTGCAGCCGTGGCAGGGGTCGGTCATCCTCGACGGCAGCCCCCGCCTCGACCTCGCTCGGCAGGAGCGAGCGCTGCGCGTCGGCTACGTGCCCCAGCACCCCGTGCTCATGCCGGGCACGATCGCCGAGAACATCACGATGTTCGATCCGACGGTGCCGGCGGAGTCAATCCGCCGCGCGCTCGTCGACGCCTGCGTCCTTGACGTGATCGAGGCACGTGCGGATGGACTCGAGGAGCGCGTGACGTCGACGGGGCATGGCTTCAGCGGCGGTGAGCTGCAACGGCTTGCGATCGCGCGTGCGCTCGTGCGAGATCCCGGACTGCTCATCCTTGACGAGGCGACCAGCGCACTGGACCCGATTACGGAGTTCGAGATGAGTCGGATCCTGCGGGAACGAGCCTGCACCTGCCTCATCGTCGCGCACCGGCTGAGCAGCGTGCGCGATGCCGATCACATCATCGTCATGGAGCGCGGCAGCATCGCGCAGCAGGGCTCGTTTGCCGAGCTGCGACTCAGCGGCTACTTCGCGGAGCTCGCACATGGCTGACCGTGACGCTCCGCCGCCGAAGGGCCCACCTGAGCAAGTCGATGTCCTCGGCGAGGTCGTGTCCAGCCTGACCGCGCCGCACGGATCACCCACCCTCGACGCGGCTCCGCGTGCGGATCCGACCGCGGATGCGCTCGCAGTCGTCGGCGCGGCGCTGGACCACCCCGCGATCGACCCAATCGACTCCGACACGCTCACCCTGGAGCAGGGCACGAGCGCCGCCTCAGGCTGGATGTCCTGGCGCGTGCAGCTCACGGGCCGCTGGTTCGACAATCTCTCCGTGCCGTTGCTCGTCCGCAAGGACGCTGCCCCGGCTGCGATCGTCCCGGACGGCACGCGCTCACTGATCATTGATGGCGGGACCCGTGCCACGCGCCGGCTGCGGCGGCGTGAGGCCGAGGACCTGGAGCCGGAGGCGGTCGCCTTTGCCGTTGACCTCCCGGAGACGACCCGATGGTGGTCCCTCATCTCATGGTCGCTGCGCCGACAGCGGCCCGCACTGCGGGAGTTGATCGCCCTCGCCATCGTGACCGGCCTCGGATCTCTGGTGCTGCCGATCACCACGGGGGCCGTGTTCGGAACAGCCCTGCCGCTGGGCCGCTTGGATCTGCTGCTCATCTTGCTGGGGACCTTTGCGCTCGCGAGCATCGGGCTGGCGCTGCTCGCGCTGCAGCGCGGGCGGATCGTGGTGCGCATCCTCGATCGCGTGGACCTCACCTTGGGGGCTGGCGTCACGGCACGGATGCTGCGGCTGAAGACGGGATTCTTCGCATCCCGGACCGTAGGTGACATCGCCAACCGCGCGCTGGCCGTCGACACGGCGCGCAGGTGGATCGACGATGCCGTCGTCTCCTTGATGCTGACGTCCGTCTTCGGCCTCGTCAGCATCGGCTACCTGATCGCCGTCGATGCCGCCTCCGCACTCATCGCCGCCGGCACCGTCGCCGCCGTGCTCGCGGCGTCCGTCACCGTCCATGTGCACGGACGCCGGCTCTTGCTGCCGCTGCTCGACCGACGCAGCGAGACGGATGCGCTGCTCCTGTCGATCCTCGCCAACATCGTGTCCTGGCGGTCGGGGGCGGCAGAGGATCGTGCGTTGGCGCGCTGGGCCCGTGCACAGCAGGCGAGCACGCAGGCGATGCGCGCCCGACTGCGCGCGGTGTCGCTCAGCACCCCCATCGAGGTTGCCGCTCCGACCGCCGTGCTGGCCGCATTCATCGTGTCTGTCGTGCTCTTTCCCAGTGGCGCAATGAGTCCCGGCTCGGCGAGCGCGCCCGGGACGTTCCTCGCCATGTACGCCGCCCTCGCGCAGGTGACGATCGCGATGATCGCGCTCACCAGCAACCTCCTGTACCTCTCGGAGTACGGCCCGCAGCTCTCGCGCATCGAGCCGATTCTCACCAGCCCGACCGAGCGCAACCGCACACCACCTGCGGCCCTCCGAGGCGCGGTTGCCTTCCACGATGTGCACTTCGGCTACCGCCGGGATCGCACACCGCTGCTCGCCGGCGTATCGTTCGCCGTTGAGCCCGGGGAGTTCGTCGCCCTCGTCGGGCCGTCCGGCGGCGGGAAGTCGACCCTGATCCGTCTGCTGCTCGGATTCGAGGAGCCCTGGTCGGGCATGGTCACCTACGACGGATCGGACCTCTCCACCGTCGACGTCGCGTCGGTGCGCAGGCAGATGGGGATCGTCCTGCAGGCCTCGCATCCGCTCGGTGCCACGGTCCGCGATTGCATCTGCGGTCCCCGCCACCTCGACGATGATGCTCTCGCCGCGATCGTCGAGCGCGCGGGACTCGCAGACGATCTCGCTCGACTGCCGCTCGGTCTGGACACCCCGGTCGGTGACGGCGGCTTGGGACTCAGTGGTGGCCAGCGGCAGCGCGTGATGATCGCCGCGGCGATCGTCGGGGATCCGGCGATCCTCCTGCTCGACGAGGCCACGAGTGCGTTGGACAACGCGACGCAGTCCGTCGTCATGCGCACCATCCTGAAGTCCTCGGCCACGCGCATCGTCATCGCGCACCGCCTGTCGACGATCCGCCAGGCCGATCGGGTCCTCGTCATCGCCGACGGCGCCATCGTGGAGTCCGGCTCGCCAACGGAGCTGCTGGAAGCTGGCGGCCTGTTCTCCAAGCTGGCCGCGCGGCAGGAGCAGTGACATGAGCGCCGCCGCTGCCGAGCAAGCCCTCGCCGACTACGCCGCCGAGCCCGGGCGGTCCGCGCTCGTGAGAGTCAGCGTGGATGGTCGCGTCTGGGAAGGGGGCGTCGCAGCGGATGCCGTGCACCCCGCGGCCAGCCTGCTCAAGCTCGCAGTGGCGATCGCGGCCGAAGAGGCTGTCGCCCACGGATCGCTGGATGCGACCCGTCGGATCCCTATCGCCGAGCTCGGCGCCACACCGGCGGACCGATCGGTCCTGGACCTGCTCGACCCCGCGCGGGATGTCAGCGTCGCTGAGCTACTCGGGCTGATGCTCGGCTCCAGCGACAACCCCTGCACCCGGTGGCTCGTCGAGCTGGTCGGCCTGCCGCAGATCGCGGACGTCGTAGCGCGGCTCGAGTGTGCCAAGACCACGATCGACGCAGACGCCGAGTTCGGCGTCCGCGGCACGACGACGTGCCGCGATGCCCTCACCCTGCTCGCAGCGGCGAGCGACCCCGTGCGCCACCCCGCGTCGGCCCGGGCGCTACGGCATTCGATCCGCAACTCGCGCATCCCCCTCGGCGCCACCGAGGGAGACATTCAGATCGCGCATAAGACAGGCACCCTCGCCGGCGTGGCCCACGACGTCGCCGTGCTCGAGTGCGCCGGCGGCACAGCGCAGATCGCCTTCCTGACGCAGGACCAGCACGACACGCTCGTCACCGGCTACGCGATGGGGCTTTGTACGCGTCAGGTGCTCACGGCGTGGGGATTGTCGGTACGGACGACAACGTCGGTCGCGGGCGGATGATGCGAGGCCGACGGTGAGCAGGGTCGCGACGAAGGCCGTTGGCACCCTGCTGACCTCGACCGCGGTCGTGGGCGTCACCGGCGCGGTGCTCACCGGCCGCGTGGTGCGCGCGGAGCGACGGGCGATTCTTCCGCCCGTGCTGCGCCTCCGCCCCGACGGCCAGCCCGCGATCGTCGTCTTCGGCGCGCAGACGCTCCCGACGGGCCCCAGCGACGAGCTCATCGCGCGCCTGGAGCACGCGCGGGCGCTGTTCGAGCAGGGGCTGGCCTCCACCATCGTCGTGAGCGGCGGGACCACCGTCGACGACGACGATCGTACGCTGGACGAGACCGCCGACATGACCACCTGGTTGATCGACCACGGCGTCCCAGCCGCGGCCATCGCAATCGGACGGCCCGGCGACAACACGCGTCAGACGGTGGCGACGATGGGACGGCTGACGCGCGAGCAGGGGCTGCAGCCCTGGCTCGCCGTCTCCTCGCCGTTCCACGCCCGGCGCATCCTCGACGAGGCCAAGCGCGTCGGCATCGACGTCGTGGTGTCCGGCCCCGGCGACAGCCCCGTGACATCCACACCACACATTCGGCGCTTCCAGCTGCTGATCGAGGTTCTGGCGACGGCGTACTACGCCATGCCGCCGACGCTTACCGCCCGCACGCGGACCCCTCTCACGTCAGTGCGGCGCCGCATCGCCGAGTACCTGATTCGAAACGAGGAATAGACCCACCCGGCAGCGGGGAACACCAGACGCGCTACACCCCTCCGCCTTGGCCCCCACCCCTATGGGCAAGCGCCCAGGCTCACCTGAGCGCCTGCACCTCGGAGGTCAGCAGCTGCTGCTGGTCACCGTGCCGTTCGGACAGGTGGCGTAATACCAGGTCGCCCCGAAGCGGTTTCCACCGCTGAAGATCGCACCGGTGAGGTTCGCGTAGGTGAGGTTCGCGCTGACGAGCCATGCACCGGTGAAGTTCGCGCTCAGGGGGTAGGCGTAGGTGAGGTTCGCGCTGACCAGCCACGCATACGAGAGGTTCGCGGAGGTGAGGTTTGTGTTTGTGAGATTCGCGCTGACAAAGCTCGCGTAGGTGAGGTTTGTGCGGGAGAGGTTTGCGTCTATGAGGTTCGCACCGCCGAGGTCCGCGTTGGTGAGGTTCGCACCGGTGAGGTTCGCGCCGGCGAGTTGTGCGCCGAGGAGGTTCGCGTAGGCGAGGTTCGCTCCGGTGAGGTTCGCTCCGGTGAAGTTCGCGCCGCGAAGGTCCGCGCCTGAGCAGTTGGGGTTGCACGACGGTGCAGCCTGCGCCTGTCTCACCGTTCTGGCTGCCGGTTTCGGTGCCCCAAAGTCCGCGCCCCTCAAATTCGCGTCCCTGAAGTCCACGCCGTGCAACTTGGCACCCTCGAAGTGCGCACCGCGCAGGTCGGCCCGGCGGAAGTCGGAATGGTGAAGTTCGGCACGCTCGAAGCGGCTGCCGCGAAGGTTCGCCTGCCGGAAATCGGCGTGGTGCATCTTGGAGCCGTGAAAGCGCGCGCCGTGCAGGTTCTGCCCAGCCAGATTAGCCCGGTGATGCGTGATGCCAGGACACGAGGCGCGGTGCTTCACGGTGCAGGTCTTTGCCCCAGTGCCGAGGGGTGCCGTACCCTCCGCGCCAAAGCTCGCGGCAGGCATACCAACCGCAAGGCCTACTGCTGCAAGGGCGGCGAGAGTTCTCGGACGCATGGGGAGTCTCCTGAATCGTGGTGCGTGTAGTGGGAGGGTAATGCGAAGAGGGTTGCGACCAGACGCC
>CAJCBN010000019.1 GCA_903960645.1 uncultured Actinomycetes bacterium
CTCGAGCGGGTCTACGAGCTGGGCAAGGACTTCCGCAACGAGGGTGTCTCGCACAAGCACAACCCCGAGTTCACGATGCTCGAGTTCTACGAGGCCTACGCGGACTGCAACGACGTCATGGGCCGCACCGAGCGGATCGTCGCGGCCGCCGCCGAGGCCGTCTGCGGCACGACGAAGGTGCTGATCAAGGAGCAGGAGATCGACCTCGCCGGCCCGTGGCCGCGGATCCCGCTCGGCGAGGCGATCGCGGCCAAGACGGGCATCGACCCGATGGCGCTCGGGCGCGACCCCGCGCCGCTCGAGGAGTACCTCAAGGGGCAGGGTGTCGACACGTCGCGTGACCGGACGTGGGCGCAGCTCGTCGACCACATGCTCTCGCACTACGTCGAGCCGACGCTGATCGCGCCGACGTTCCTGACCGACTATCCCGTCGAGCTCTCGCCGCTGGCACGCCGCAAGCCCGGTGCCGACGGCATCGTCGAGCGCTTCGAGGCGTTCTGCGGTGGCATGGAGATCGCCAACGGCTTCTCCGAGTTGAACGATCCGGACGACCAGCGCGCCCGCTTCGAGGAGCAGGCCGCGATGGGCCGCGCTGGCGACGACGAGGCGCACCCGGTCGACGACGACTACGTGACCGCGCTCGAGTACGGGCTGCCGCCGACCGGCGGCGTGGGGCTGGGCATCGATCGACTCGCGATGCTGCTGACGGGACAGGAGACGATCCGCGAGGTCGTGCTGTTCCCCGCCATGCGTACCTGATCGCCGCCGTCCGCCCCGGTGCTGCAGGCCGGCTCGCCCCACCGGCTGCGGGGGAATCACCCTCTGGTAGTGTGGGCGACCTGACGGTGATCCGGTGGAATCCGGACGCCGGAGCCCTGCGAAGATCAGGGCAGGAGGCCATCACATGTTCGAGCGATTCACAGAGCGAGCCCGCCAAGTCGTCGTCCTTGCGCAGGACGAGGCGCGTGCCCTCAAGCACAACTACATCGGCACCGAGCACATCCTGCTCGGCCTGCTGCGCGAGGAGGAGGGGCTCGCCGCGCGCGTGCTCGACTCCCTCGACATCACCGTGGAGGACGTGCGCGCCAACGTCGCGCGCATCGTCGGCCAGGGCGAGGAGGTGACGACGGGTCAGATCCCGTTCACCCCGCGCGCCAAGAAGGTCCTCGAACTCGCGCTGCGTGAGGCGCTGTCGCTCGGGCACAACTACATCGGCACGGAGCACATCCTGCTCGGTCTCGTGCGCGAGAACGAGGGCGTCGCCGCCCGCATCCTGCTCGACTTCGACGCCGACGCCGAGAAGATCCGCAACGAGATCATCCGCATGCTGTCCGGTCCGGGACGCCGCTCCCAGTCCGGCGGCTCGGGTGCGCCGGCCGGAGCCGCGGGCTCGCCCGAGGCCAAGAAGTCCTCGAAGCTGCTCGACCAGTTCGGGCGCAACCTCACGAAGCTGGCCACCGAGGGCAAGCTCGATCCGGTCATCGGCCGCCACACCGAGGTCGAGC
>CAJCBN010000020.1 GCA_903960645.1 uncultured Actinomycetes bacterium
GAGCCGATCCTGCAGGTCGTCTGCCGCGACAAGAACCGCATCGCGCAGCAGGCCGACATCATGGGTGTGGCGCTGCACGGTGTGGAGAACATCTGCTGCCTGACCGGCGATGACGTCACGGCCGGTGACGAGCCGGAGGCGCGGCGCGTGTTCGATCTCGACGGGCCGCAGCTGATCCGGCTGGCGAACTCCCTCAAGGAGGGCCGCTACCTGTCGGGTCGGAAGATCGACCCGGCCCCGCAGCTGGTGATCGGTGCCGTCGAGAATCCGGCCACGCATCCGCTCGACTATCGCGCGCAGCGCGCCGCCAAGAAGATCCTCGCCGGCGCTCGTTTTCTGCAGCTGCAGATCTGTTACCACCCGGACCGTCTCGAGGCGTTCGTGAAGGCGCTGCACGACAACGGCTTCACGGAGCGCTGCGCGATCCTGCCGAGCGTCGTCGCCGTCAAGGGCGCGGGCCCGCTGCGGTTTATGCACTCGTCGGTGCCTGGCATCGACGTTCCCGCTGATGTGATCAGCCGCGTCGCCGATGCGGAGACGCCGGCCGAGGAGGCCTACCAGCTGGTGCTGGAGCAGTGCCGCCACGCGCTGTCGTTGCCCGGCGTGCGTGGGCTGCATCTGACCGATTTTCGCAAGGACGGCTCAATGACGCGTCTCTGCAACGACCTGGGCATCAAGCCCCGAACCGAGAGGGAGCAGCATGCGCACGACCGTATCCTCGCCGTCTAAGACCGTCACGATCGGAGACGACCAGCCCTTCTGCATCATCGGGGAGCGCATCAACCCGACGGGCCGCAAGCTCTTCCAGGAGCAGCTGCGCGCGGGTGATCTGTCGCAGGTCCTGATCGACGTCGACGAGCAGATCGCGGGCGGCGCCAACATCCTCGACGTCAACATGGGCGTGCCGCTGGCCGACGAGCCCGCGCTGATGGCGCAGGCGATCACCATGATCCAGGAGAAGACGGATCTGCCGATCTGCATCGACTCCTCGGTGATCGAGGCGCTCGAGGCCGGCCTCAGCGTCTACAAGGGCAAGGCCCTCGTCAACTCGATCACGTGTGAGCTGGACCGCATCGAGGCGGTCCTGCCGCTGATCAAGGAGCACGGTGCCGCGATCATCTGCCTGACCAACGGCGAGGAGGGGATCCCGGTCCTCTGGGAGGAGCGCTTCGAGTTCTGCAAGCGCCTCGTCGACATCGTCCACGGCAAGTACGAGATCCCGCTCGAGGACATGGTCATCGACACGCTCGCGATGCCGATCGGCGCCGAGCCGCAGTCCGCGTACCACTTCTTCAAGACGATCGAGGCGATCCGCGACGAGTTCGGCCTGAACACCACCTGCGGCGCGTCGAACACGTCGTTCGGCATGCCGAGCCGCCACACGCTCAACGGCACGTTCCTCGCCATGGCGGCGGGCGCCGGCATGACGAGCGCGATCATGGACGCCCGCTCCGAGGAGTGCGTCAAGGCCGTCCGCGGCTCCGACGTGATGCTCGGCAAGGACGAGTACGGCATCACCTGGATCGGCAACTACCGCCCGCCGGCAAAGGTCTAGGGCGTTGAGCGCCGCGGAGGAGACAGAAGAGGGAGCAAGCACGGGCGCCCCCGCGCGCGTGCGCCTGCAGTTCTCCCCCAGCGGCATCGACGTGAAGGTGCCCGGTGGCGTCACGGTCTTCGACGCGGCCTCGTGGAACGGCATCGCGATCGACTCGACCTGCGGCGGGCACGGCACGTGCCGCAAGTGCAAGGTGCAGATCACCGAGGGCGAGGCGCCCCTGTCGAAGCTCGACAGCCGCGCCTTCACCCCCGACGAGCTGCGTGACGGCTGGCGCCTGGCCTGCCGCATCCAGACCGCAGCCGACCTCTCGATCGAGGTGCCGCCGCTGCAGACACGCCCGAAGGCCGCGACCGTCGGCGTCGGCCGCCAGGTGATCCTGCGACCGTCGATCGTCAAGCGCTTCCTCCAGCTCGAAGAGGCCACCCTCTCCGACCAGCGCACCGACATCCAGCGCGTCATGGACGCCATGGACGACCTCGAGCTGACGACATCGATCAGCGTGCTGCGCACGCTCGGCAAGACGCTGCGCGCGTCGAACTGGGAGCTCACCGCCGTGATCGCCGACACCGAGCTGATCGCCGTCGAGCCCGGCGACACGACCGGCCGGCGCTTCGCGATCGCCTACGACCTCGGCACCACCACCGTCGTCGCCAACCTGCTCGACATCGAGACCGGCACCCCCGTCGCCGTCAAGAGCATGCTCAACAAGCAGCAGCCGTTCGGCGCCGACGTCATCAGCCGCATCAGCGCCACGATGATGGACCCGGACGCGCTCGACAAGCTCCGCGACCTCGCCCACGAGACGCTCGCCGAGCTGACCGAAGAGGTCCTCGCCGCCGGCGAGATCGACCGCCACGAGGTCTACGAAGTCGTCCTCGCCGGCAACGCCACGATGACGCAGATCGCACTCGGCATCGACCCCGAGCCGCTCGGCGTCGCCCCGTTCGTGATGACCAGCGAGGGCTACGACGGCCTGCGCGCCAGCGACCTCGGCATCTCGATCCACCCCAACGCGCCCGCCACCGTCTTCCCGTCGCTCGGCGCGTACGTCGGCGGCGACATCACCGC
>CAJCBN010000021.1 GCA_903960645.1 uncultured Actinomycetes bacterium
CGGTGACGCCGCGGTACGCTCGGCCCTCGACGCCCTCGAGCAGACACGCGCGGCCTGGGAGGAACTGGCCCTCGTCCACGAGCGCCCGCCGCGCATCGAGCACGCGCAGCTCGTGCATCCCGACGACCTTGCACGCTTCGCAGCACTCGGCGTGGTCGCCTCCATGCAGCCCGTCCACGCCGGCGAGGATCGCGCCGACGCCGAGACCGCGTGGGGTGAGCGCTGCGCCGGCGCCTACGCCTGGCAGCCGCTGATTGATAGCGGGGCGACGCTCGTCTTCGGCACCGACGCCCCGATCTCGCCGCTCGACCCGATCGCCACGCTCGCCGCCGCCGTCAACGCGCCGCTGCGCCCCGAGCACGCGGTCGGCGTGGCCGACGCGCTGACGGCGATGACCGTCACCCCCGCTGCCATCACCGGCCGCGGCCGCCGCCTCGGCCGCCTCGCCCCCGGCTTCCAAGCCGACCTCGTCGTGCTCGATCGCGACCCCTTCGACACCCCGGCCGACGAGCTCGGCGCGATCACCGTGGTCGCCACGATGGTCAGTGGTCGCTGGGTGCACGGTCGCCCGCCCTGGTGAGACTCTCGCCCGCCTACCGGGAACTGCTCGCCCCGGAGCGCCGCTGGCTCCTCGCCGCCGCCGGTGGCGCCTCATTCGTCGCCGCCTCCGACGTCCTGCTGATCGCGACGGCGCTGCCGAGTGCCGCCCGCGACCTCGGTGGCCTCGACCGCTACGCGCTCGTCGTCGGCTGCTACGCGGCCGCCCTCGCCGTCGGCCTCCCGATCAGCGGTGCCATCATCGATCGCTTCGGTGCCTGGCACTCGCTCGTCTTCGGCTGCGTGCTGTTCGCCATTGCCGGGCTCGCGGCCCCGTTCGCCCCCTCCATGGAGGCGATCGCCGGCCTGCGCCTGCTGCAGGGCTTCGCCGCCGGCTTCCTGCTGGCCGTGCCGCTGTCTGTCGTCGTCCAGCGGATCCCGACGCACCTGCAGCGGCCGGCCTATGCGCTCAGCAACTCGGTCTGGGCCCTGGCCGCGCTGGCCGGGCCGGTGCTGGGCGCCGTCCTGACCGACCTCCTGTCCTGGCGCGCAGCCTTTCTGGTGCCCGTCCTGCTGACCGGCGTCGTCGCCTACGCCGGCTACCGCGGGCTGCGCGACCCGTCGATCCAGCCGGCCGATCCCGGCGCGCGCATCCATCCGCTCGGGCCGCTGCTGCTCGGTGCCACGGTCGCCACGCTGCTGCTTGAGCCCCGCTTCGCGGTCGTGCCGGCGATCGGGTTCCTGCTCTCGGAATGGCGTTCGCCCGAGCCCGTCTTCCCGCGCACGCGCTCCGGTCGGGCGATCGCGATCCTCTGCGCCTCGGCCGGTATCGCCTTCACCGGCGCAGACGGCTTCGTCCCGCTGGGGCTGCAGGTCGGCCTCGGCTGGCCGATCCTGGCCGCTGCCATCCCGCTGATCGGCACGACCGCCGCGTGGGCGATCGGCTCGTTCGCCAGCGCACGGCTCCGCCTCGGCCGCCGCGGGCAGATGCTGCTGGCCGGCGCCATCGTGGCGGGTGGCGTCGGCGTGATGGCGATCCCGCTGCTCAGCGGCTTCACGATCGCCATCGGCATCGTGATCGCCGCGTTCGGCATGGGCATCCAGAGCCCGGTGGCGCTGCTCGGGTCGGCGGCCGAGCGGCCGAGCGGCGAGGGGCGTGCCACCGCCTCGGTGCCACTGGCACGCAGCATCGGCGGCGGCATCGGTATCGCCCTCGCCGGCGCGCTCGTCGTCGGCAGCGTGGGTCAGCGCGCGCTGACCGCAGCGGAGGACGTCCGCACCGGCGTGCCCGCGATCACCGCCGCGGTGCACCATGCGAACCTCGTCCTCGCCCTGATCAGCCTCGCCTGTCTACCTGCGGTGCTGCTGCTGCGCCGGGACTGAGACGGCTACGCCGCCTTCATCCCCTGAGCCGCCGCCATCGCCTGCAGCTTGCGCAGGCTCTGGTTCTCGATCTGGCGGATGCGCTCGCGCGTCACGTTGAACGCGCGGCCGACCTCGTCCAGCGTGCGGGGGTCGTGCCCGTCGAGCCCGTAGCGCAGCTCGAGCACACGCCGCTCGCGGTAGGAGAGCATGCCGAGGATGCCCTGCAGCGCCTCGCGCTGGAGGACGATCTCGGCTGCCTCGTCCGGACGCGGTCCAACCGTGTCCTGGATGAAGTCGCCGAAGGTGGACTCGTCCTCTTCACCGACCGGCTTCTCAAGCGAGATCGGCGCCTGGGCGGCGCGGCGGATGTACTCGATGTCGGCGACGGAGACCTCGGCGGCCTCGGAAAGCTCCTCGATCGAGGGATCGCGGCCGAGCTCGGCGAGCAGGCGGCGTTCGATGCGCGCGACCTTGTTGAGCTTCTCGACCACGTGCACGGGCATGCGGATCGTGCGGCCCTTGTCGGCCAGCGCGCGCGCCACCGCCTGGCGGATCCACCAGGTCGCGTAGGTCGAGAACTTGTAGCCCTTGCGGTAGTCGAACTTCTCCGAGGCGCGGACCAGACCGATCGTGCCCTCCTGGATCAGGTCGAGGAAGGGCAGGCCCTGGTTCCGGTAGTTCTTGGCGATCGACACCACGAGGCGCAGGTTGGCCTCGATCATGTGCTGCTTGGCGCGCTGATCGCCCTTCTCGATGCGCTTGGCGAGCTCGATCTCCTGGCCGGCGGTCAGCAGCGGCACGCGGCCGATGTCCTTCAGGAAGAGCTGCAGTGTGTCGGTCGAGACCTCGCGGGTCGAGAGGTCCAGCGCCGGGCGCTCGACCTCCACCTCGACCTCGTCGGCCTCCTCGACAATGCTGACGTCGGCGGCGTCGAGGGTCCGGTAGACCTCTTCGACCTGCTGCTCTGAGAGGTCGAGTTCCTCAAGCGTGCTGCGCAGTGCGGCCTGCGAGACCGCGCCCGCCTCCTCCACCTGCGCGAGGATGGTGCGGGCGGCGTCACCGGGCTCGCCCAGCTCGTCCACCCCTTCGCGCTCGATTCCCTGCTGCATTCCGCTCCTCCACGATCGGATACCGGGTAACCCTAGAAACGGCGTCGGACGACATCGGACGGCGCCGGTGCGTCAGGGGCCGAATCCGGCTCCTCCGGCGTGGTTCTACAGCGCGTCGAGGAACTGCTGTGCGGTGCGACCGAGACGGGTATCCGGCGCGAGGGTGGCGACCTGACGGAACTCGGCGCGGGCCGTCTCCGGATCGCGCAGCCACAGCAGCATCAGCGCCAGGTGGAGGCGCGGCGAGGGATCGGAGGGATTGTCCCGCACCAGCGGGCCCATCTGCCCGAACGCCGCCGCCGGATTGTCCTTGCTGTAGGCCGCGATGATCCGGCCGACCCGCGCGTCGAGCGAGCCCGGATCGACCGCGAGCGCAGCATCGAAGGCGTCCATCGCGGCGCGGCGCTGGCCGTCGGCCACCAACGCCGCGGCGTAATAGAGCTGGGGCTGCAGCGCCCCCGGCTGCGCCGCCGCGGCGGCCTTCAACTCCGCGAGGGACGCGGTTGGCGGCGGCTCGCTCGTGATGAAGGGCGGGTAGCCCGGCGGCAGCACCGGGTGGGAGAGATCGTCGGCGGCGACGCCGTAGAAGGTATCCGGCGACGCGTCACGCACCCCGCGCAGCACCTCCTCACCGGCGGCGCGCTGGCCCGACCAGAGCAGCGCGGCGCCGTAGGAGAAGCCGATGAACTGGTTCGCTGGGGCCGCCGCGGCCAGGGCCTTCAGCCGGGCGATGGTCGGGGCGGGATCCGCCGCGTCGTAGTCGAGCAGGGCCATTGCAGCCTGCGCTGCCGGCGTCTCGTTGCCGCGCAGCGTGGCCCGAGCCGCTGCCGCATCGCCGGCGGCGGCCTGGGCGGCTGCAAGGCGCAGATCGGCCGCGGTGCCGGGGTCGGTGACGCGCCGCTGCGTCGCCCAGACGACCCGTTGCTGCGGGTCCTCCGGTATGCCGGCGACGGGCGGCAGCGCGATCGCAGGCCGACCGGTCAGCGCCTCGGAGGTCGTCGGCTTGGCGGCCACCGCGTCCGCGCCGCCCTCCGGCTCGCGGCTCGCCAGCGCGGCCAGCGCCACGACGATCCCGGCGACCACGAGCGCGCCGATGACGAGCGCGAGGACACGCGACCGCGGTACGCCGCCGCCCGGTGTCGAGTCCACTGCCACGAACGCAGGCTATCAGCGGGATCGCAGCGGAATCGCCGCAGCGGGAATAGCGGCGTCCCGTATCACGTTTTCCGAATACCGCTTGCGGCTTGGCATAAGAAACCGCTATACAATGGCGTGCGCCGCACGGACGGCCGATACGAAGGTGATATGACGATGACGACGTACCGCGAACTGCTCGCCCAGGTCAAGGAGGAGATCTCCGAGATCGACGCGCGCCAGCTGGCCGACGAGCTCGCCACCGCGCAGCCCCCGCTCCTGATCGACGTGCGCGAGCCCGACGAGTACGAGCAGGGCGCGATCCTCGAGGCCGTGCATATCCCGCGCGGCTTCCTCGAGTCCCGCATCGAGGCCGCAGCGCCCGACAAGGCACAGCGCATCGTCCTGTCCTGCGCCTCCGGCGCCCGCTCCGCGTTCGGCGCGAAGGCGCTGGCCGAGCTCGGCTACGCCGATGTCGTGTCCCTCGCCGGCGGC
>CAJCBN010000022.1 GCA_903960645.1 uncultured Actinomycetes bacterium
CGAGCCACGGGCCTCGATGCCCACGATCGGCGCGGCGAGGTGCACGAGCCAGAGCAGCCCGCCCGCCGGGTCGTACACCCGCAGCGTTGCGTCCTGGGCCACCACGACGTCGTCGCCCCACAGCCGCAGGGTGGCGGGCCCTTCGCCGAGCTCGACGGCGTTGACGATCGAGCTCTGCGCGAAGAACGACAGGATCCCCTCCGACCAGGCGGCGACGAGCGTACCGTCGGCGCCCAGCAGGGGGACGACCGCGGAGCGGCTGAGGGTGTGCTGGCGGTAGAGCCTGCCCGCGTCGTTGATCACAAACAGGCCGCCCGTCGAGGTGCACGCCACCACGTTCCGACCCGCGAGCGCAAGGGCGCCGACCACCGCTGGCCGCTCCACGGCGGTGGGCCGGCTCGGCCCGCCGGTGTCGCCGGCGAGGATCGCCTCGTAGGCGGCCTGCACCGCGCGGAACTTCTCGGCGGCGAGCGTGTCGCCGTGCTGGCGGTCGGGGTGCGTGGCGAGGGCCAGCTCGCGGAAGGCCGCGCGCACCTCCTGGTCTGTGGCGCCGGGCGCGAGCCGCAGCACGTCGTACGGATTGCGGTGGGCGGGATCGAGCGGTGAGAACGCCCGGGCCGGCGCGCCGCCGCCGGTCGGCACCGCCACGTGCCAGCGCGTGGCGCCGTCGTGGCTCACGGCGTGCACGTCGCCGAGGTGCGAGACCACGACGAGGCCGTCGCCGGCGACGACGTGGTACGGACTCGGGCGCAGGTAGGGCCGCGCGACCGGATCGTCGGCGCCGGGCAGCGTCCAACGCCATTGCAGCTGCCCGGCGGCGGCAAAGCCGTAGAGCCGCCCGTCGCGGCAGCCGACGAACCACTGGCCGTCGGCCGTGGCAACCTCCGAGACCCGATCGGGCACCTGCGCCTCGCCGACCACCTGCAGCGCGGCATCGAGGAACGCGAGCCGGGCCGGGCCGCCGCCCACGCGAGGCGGGTTGCGCCACGCCAGCAGGCCACCGTGGCCGTCCGCGTGCCAGCCGTCGTACGGCGACTGCGGGCCACGAGCGATCTCGACGCCCGTCTCGAGGTCGATGGTGGCCACGAGTCCCGTGCGCGGGTCGCCGACGAGGCAGTGGGCGTGGCCGCCGCTGAGGAGCAGCCGGTCGATCGGCGCGTCCGCCCGCCACTCCCAGACGCAGGCGGCATACCCCTCGCCGTCGTGCACCGTCCAGCCCGGCCCGTCCGTGGCCGGTACCTCACCCGGTACCCGGTCGAGCGCCCGGGCGGCCCGCGCGATGTGCGGCAGCACCCAGTCCGGCACGCGCGCCAGGCTGGCGAGGGCGGCCACGCGCTCCAGCGCGTCGGGCCGGCCAGCGAGCGCGCCGAGGTAGTCGTCCCAGATCGCCTCGATAGACGTCCCCGCCTCGATCGCGGTGAGGAGGACCGCCAGTCCCTCGTCGGTACGCCCCTCCGCGAGCAGCAGCGCGCCGAGGCGGCCCTGCGCGAAAGCGGGATCCTCGCCGCCCGCGCGGTACTCGGCGATCGCCGCGCGCAGCAGGCCCTCGGCCGCGACGGCATCGCCGCGCGACCACGCCTCGATGCCCTGCGCTGCGATGCGGTACGGCCGCTCCTGTTCCACCTGCGCCCCTTCGGATCGAGCGCGGTTTCCCGCACGCGCCACGATCCGCAGGGTAGACGACCGCCGGCCGGCCACCTGCACCCGGCGCGAGGCACGAAGCCGCGCCGCGGGGGCCGGCCGCCGCCCCTCTGCGATACTCGACGCATGACGGAAACCGACCTCACCTGCCCGGCCTGCG
>CAJCBN010000023.1 GCA_903960645.1 uncultured Actinomycetes bacterium
GCGCGAAGAAGTCGGGCGCCGGCCGTGAGCTGTCCACATACATCTTGGACGCCATGAGCGAGACCAAGCAGATCACGTGGGATATCGCCTGACGGCGATAGCCCACGCGATCTGCTTGGAAGGTGCCATGCACCAGAAACGGGCTGCCCGGTAGGGCAGCCCGTTTCGTCTGTGCACTGGCAGCCACCAAGCAGTGAATGTGACGGAGCGCCGCGTGAGCGGTGCGCTGGGAATCGTCAACGATGAGGCTGTCTGCCGACGGTGAATCCCTCGCCGCCCTCTTGTGTAATACACCGCGTTACACTGCGCCCATGCCCAACCCCGCGACACCCCGGCGCGCCATCGTCTCCCTCCGTCTCGACCCCGACACCCTCGCGCGCGTCACTGCGCACGCCGCGGAACACGGCGTCACGCGCACGGCGCAGATCGAGCGCTACATCCTTGATGGCATGGACCGCGATCGCTACCCCCAGCTGGCGTTCCGCTACCGCGACGGCGATCGCATTCCGATGGTTGTGGGTCGCCGCCTGCAGGTGCGTCATGTGGTGGAGATGGTGGCCGGCTGCGAGGGTGATACCGCTGCGGCCGCCACCGAATATCGCCTGCCCATCACCACGGTCGATGCCTGCCTCGCGTACTACGCGGAGCACAAGTCCGAGATGGATGCATGGATCGCGAAGGAGCTGGACGCGTCTGAAGATGCGTTTCAGGCGTGGGTCGCCGAGCGCGAGCTGGCCGAGCCTGCGTGAGGCTGGCCCTCGACGAGCACCTGAGCCCGGCGATCGCGGCGAGTCTTGTCGAGCGCGGCGTCGATGCGCTCGCGGTCGTCGAGGTGGAGGAGCTCGCGGGCATGGCGGATGTCGTTCTCCTCGCCCGCATGGCACGCCTCGATCGCGCGCTCGTCACGGCAGACAGCGAGGACTTCGCACGCCTCGATCATCTGCTGCGTCGCCGTGGTGAGCGCCACGCCGGCCTGATCTACCTTGCACCCACGCGCTTCGACCTGCGCCGTGGCCAGCAGGCCCCGCTCGTTGCTGCGCTGATGCGCTTTGTCGCCGACCATCCGGACGGAATCCACGGTGGGGCGTACTGGCTCGAGCCCGCTCTCTAGCCCCCGGCCTTTCTCAGGTCCTTCGGCGCGCGGACCCAGTGCAGGGTGCCGCGCCGTGGCTCGACGGTCTCGCGGAAGCGCACGCAGAGCGCGCCGCCCTTCTTGAACCACGGCACCTCGTCGACGTCCTTGGCGCGGAGGAGCGCCCGTGCGAGCAGCGTCAGGTTCGGCTCGTGTCCGACGCACACCACGGTGCCGTTATCGGGCAGTGCCACGAGCCGGGCACGCGCCTCGCCGACGGAGGCGTGCGCCGCCAGCTCGGGGCAGGAGGTGGGTGCCGGCCAGTCGGCCTGGTCCGACAGGATCCGGGCGGTGTCCCACGCGCGCACGTAGGGGCTCGCGAGCAGCAACTCCACGCGGCCGACGAGCGTGCCGAGTCCGCGGGCGGCGGGCGCGAAGCGCTCGCGCCCGAACGGCGTCAGCGGGCGCAGCGCGTCGTGCGGCCAGCGTTGGGGGTCGGCCTCCTCGGCGATCGCGTGGCGGATCAAGATGATGTCCATCGCCCGAAGGACCTAGCCTTCGAGGCCGACGGTGGCGAGCGCGGCGAGGCACATCGCCTCGTCCTGCTCGCTGAGCGCACCGGAGATGCCGAGCGCGCCGACCTGCACGCCGTTCTGCCGCACGGACACGCCACCGGCAAAGACGATCATGCGCCCGCCGATGGTCTTGGCGAAGCCCCAATCGCCGGCGCCCGGCTGGCTGAGCTCTGCCATCTCGCCGGTGCGGCAGTTCCAGAGAGCCGAGGAGTAGGCCTTGTCGACGGCGATGAAGTACGCGCCGAGCGGCGAGCCGTCCATGCGCGCACTGGCGACGGGATTGCCGGCGCGGTCGGCGACGACGATCGAGACGAGGTGGCCCTGCCGCTCAGCCTCGGCGCGGGCCGCGGCGATGATCCGCAGCGCCAGCTCGAGACCGATGTCGTGCCCTTCGACGAGCTCGCCCATGGGTTCCTCCCCGCTCCAGCCGACCCGTGCCGGCTGGGGAGTGGACCCGGGCGGGATCGAACCGCCGACCTCCTGGGTGCGATCCAGGCGCGCTCCCAACTGCGCTACGGGCCCGTGGATCGCCACGATAGCCGATTCGGCTGGGTGCTACGCGCCGGTAGGCGGCGTGGGATCGGCAGGAGCAGCCGGTGCCGCGGGGGCAGCCGGAGCGCTGGCGCCGAAGTCGACCTTGATGGGCTCGCGCTCGGCCTGGTCGTCGAGCTCGAAGAACGCGCGCGGCGAGAACCCGAACGGTCCGGCGAGCAGGACACCCGGGAACTGCTGGCACTTCGTCAGGTAGGTCTGCACGTTGCCGTTGTAGATGCGGCGGGCGGCGCTGATCTGATCCTCGGTGTTGCTCAGCTCGAGCTGCAGCTGGGTGAACGACTCGACGGCGCGCAGCTGCGGGTAGGCCTCGGCGATGGCGAAGAGCTGGCCGAGCGCCTGCGTGAGGAAGCCCTCGGTCGCGGCGGCCTCCTGCGGCGTGCGGGCGGCGATGGCGGCGGCGCGGGCCTTGGAGACGCTCTCGAACGCCTCGGTCTCGTGCGTGGCGTAGCCCTTGACGGTCTCGACGAGGTTCGGGATCAGGTCGTGACGGCGCTTCAGCTGCACGTCGATCGTGCTCCACGCCTCGTCGCACATGTTGCGCGCCTTGACGAGGCCGTTGTAGGTCGCGAAGACGATCAGCGCGAGGATGACCAGGAGTGCGATGACGACGATGACGATGATCATGGACGCAGTGTAGTCGTCGAATGGCGTGTTGTCAGGCTGCGGCGCGAATCAGTGCGACCA
>CAJCBN010000024.1 GCA_903960645.1 uncultured Actinomycetes bacterium
ACGTCGTGTCCGCCGTGCGGTAGGCCAGCTGCGTCATCCGCCAGGAGTCCGACAGGTAGAAGCGCTCGTACAGCTCGCTGCGGCCGCCGAGATCGGAACCGATGAAGTCCCAGGCGAGGCGGAAGATGCGCACGCGCTGCTCGGCGTTGCCACCGGCGGCCTGGAAGTACTTCTCGATGTCGCCGCGGATCGCCGAGTTGAAGTCGGCCTCCGACGGGGTCGCCATGAAGGAGCCGCCGCCGATCAGCTGCAGCAGCTCGTGCGTACGGGGCAGCCACTTGGGCATCTCGCCGCGCAGCGCCATCAAGGGCCGGTCATGCGGGTACCAGACGCCGTGGCCGTCGAGGTACGAGTCGGCCTCCGCAGCAACGAGCGCCGAGCGCGTGAGCTCCGTCATGTTCCAGATCTGGCCGAGCTTCTCCTGGATGTGGTCGAATCGCGCCACGCCCGTGGTCTGCGCCATGGCGTGACCGAGCCCGAATGCGAACATCAGCTTCACGTAGGACCGGGTGAACGCCTGGTGCATGATGTGTCCGCGCCAGCCGGAGTCGGTGATGACCTCGTCGTAGCCAGCGAGATCGCCATCGAGGAACACGCGGTCCCACGGCACGACGACGTCGTCGAAGATCACGACCGCGTCCATCTCGTCGAAGCGCGCGCTGAGCGGGTAGTCGAACGTGCTCTTCGGCTTGGCAAACGAATCGCGGCAGATGAAGCGCAGGCCCGGCGTCGACATCGGCAGCGCGAACGCAAGCGCGTAGGCCTCGTCGCCCTCCTGCAGGGGCGAGCCGGGATAGACCGAGATCTCGTCGGCGAACGGCGCAAGGGTCGCGAGCATGCGCGCGCCGCGGACAATGATGCCCTCCGCGCACTCGCCGACCTTGTGCAGGGAGATCTCGCCGCCCATCTGCTGGGCATCCGACTTCGAGCGGTCAGCGACGGGATTCATGATCGCGTGCGTCGTCGAGAGATCCCGGTCGCGCATCAGCTTCTGGTAGTTGACGATGTTCTCCGCGCCGCGCTCGTTGCCACGGCGCGCCCACACCTCCGACGCCCCAGCGAAGCAGGCGAACGTCACGTTGAGATAGTCGGGGACGCGGCCCATCATCCCGCCCGTCGCGCCCGCGATGATCTCCATCGACGCGCGGCGCTTTTCGAGGTCATCCTTGCTGCGCGGGATGAGGTGCGTACGGTTGACGAGGCGGCCGTCGTCAGGGTTCGGAGCGAGGCAAACCTCGGCGTGCTCGTGCTGCGTGTCGAAGACCCGCGCGATCGCCTCGGCGCCCGTAGCCAGGAACTCGTGATCCATCGGGTTGGCAACGCACTCGCCGCCGATCCAGATCTCGCGATCCTTGTCGTTACGCAGACCCTCGAGGAATTCGGCGCCAGTGCGTGCCGCCACGTTGGAACTCGTCTCGGTTGCAGCCATCGGGCGATCCTCCAGAACAGATTGGATCCAGTATCCAATCGTTCTCTGAAGGTGTCAAGAGGCACCCCCCGTCATTCGCGTACGCTTGCACCCCACAGGAGGCCGAACATGGCGAAGCAGACAGGGCCCGTAGCGCCCTACATGGCAGTGGGACTCTCGACCGTGGTGCGCGGCATCTCCAAGCGCAGCGAGATCGATCGCAACCTCGATGTGATCGAAGACGCGATCCACGCAGCCGTCTCGATTATCGGTATCAACATGCCCGTCAAGCTGATCGCGCTCGCCGAGGGCGCGCTGACGGGCTTCACCGACGAGATCTTCGACATCCCCCACACCACCGCCGCGCGCGACCTCTTCATCGACCTGCCCGGCCCCGAGACGCAGCGGCTCGG
>CAJCBN010000025.1 GCA_903960645.1 uncultured Actinomycetes bacterium
CACCTCGTCACCCGGGCCCACACCGGCACGGACCAGACCGAGATGCAGGCCAGCAGTGCCACTCGACACCGCTGCCGCGTGCTTCGTACCTACCCAGTCCGCAAAGGCGCGCTCGAAGCGCGGCCCCATCGGTCCGAGTGAGAGCATGCCCGAGCGCAGTACCTCAAGAACGAGCTCCTCCTCGCGCGGGCCGACGTCCGGCTGCGCGAGCGGGATCGGCTCGCCGGCGGGGCTCACGCGCCCTTCGGGTACTCGAGGTAGGTCTTCGACAGCTCGTGCTTACCGTGCACGGTGGCGAAGAAGATGTCCTGAATCTGCTGGGTGATCGGACCCTTGCCGATGTGATGATCGTCGAGCGACGCCACCGGCGTAACCTCGGCGGCCGTGCCCGTCAGGAAGACCTCGTCGGCGAAGTAGAGCTCGGCGCGCGTGAGCTCGCGCTCCACGGTCTCGATCCCGATCGTCTCGGCCATCTCCATCACCGCGTGGCGCGTGATGCCGGGCAGACAGGAGGCGCTGATCGGCGGCGTGTAGAGCTTGCCCTTCATCACCGCGAAGACGTTCTCGCCCGAGCCGTCGGCAATCAGGCCGGCCTCGTTGAGGAGGATCGCCTCGTCGTAGCCGTGCTTGAGCGCCTCCATCTTCGCGAGCTGCGAGTTGAGGTACTGACCGGAGGCCTTTGCCGTCGCCGGGATCATGTTCGGACCGATGCGGCGCCACGACGAGATCATGCAGCGAATGCCGTTCTGAATCGCCTCGTCGCCGAGGTACGCGCCCCACTTCCAGACCGCGATCATCGTGTGCACCGGGCAGTTGAGCGGGTTGACGCCCATCTCACCGGCACCGCGGAACACGAGCGGACGGATGTAACAGGACGGGAGCTTGTTGGCCGCGATCGTCTCGTGGATCGCCTCGCCGATGTGCTCGTCCGAGAACGGAATCTGCATGAAGTACTGCTCGGCAGAGCGGCGCAGGCGGGCGACGTGATCACTCAGGTGAAAGACACCCGGCCCGCGATCGGTCTCGTACGCGCGAATGCCTTCGAAGACGCCGGAGCCGTAGTGCAGGGCATGCGTGAGGACGTGGACCTTCATGTCCTCGTAGTCGATGAGCTCCCCGTCGAACCAGATCTTCTCGGACTGCATACGGCTCCCTTTCTGCGCCTCGCGGGAATCCTACCCGGCGTGACGCCCGCGGTGCGCCCACTCAATGCAGATCGGGCGCACCCGGACGCACTTGCTACGCTCGCTACCCAAATGCTCAGCCGCCGCACACACCGCGTCCTCGTCATCACGCTCCTCACCGCTCTTGGAGCGACCTTCGGTATCGCCGCCGGCCCCGCACATGCCGTGCGGGACACCCGCGTCATTGTGAAGAACGAGACCGACACTCCGCTGACGCTCAGCTGGTGGACCCGCGCGCTCAACGTGGACACGCCGTCGGTGGTCCAGGTAGCACCTGGCGAGTCCGCCACCGTGACGGGCTCGAGCACCGGGAACAACTGGGATGTCGTCGGATCAATCGGTCGGACGTGGCAGGCCGGCGGAGACTCAACGTTCCGCGGTGTCTGCTTCGCTGGCGATAACCCGGGCAGCGGGTATCCGCGGTTTGAGATGGGTCGGTACCTTGAGCAGGACCGTTCCATCACGCTGGCGCCCGAACCCTGTGACCTCGATGTTCAGGGCGCGTGGAGCATGCCGTTCAACACCTTCAGCGGACCGATCTACCGCACCTTCTCGGTGGTCGGTATCGATGGCTTCATCGATCTCCGCTCAGATAACACGTACCGAATCTTCAAGGTAATCGTCAAGTCATTGCCGAGCCTTCCCAATTCGCTGCTCAAGGTCGAGAACACCACTCCCGCGCTCGGGCGTGTGATCAGCGATCCCGCCGGACTGATCGACTGCGGCACAACTGCCTGCAGCGCCCTGGTCCCGTGGGGCTCGCAAGCCATCAACCTGGTGCCCGTACCGGCTCCCGGCATGATCGTCGACGGGTTCCTGCTGGCCGAGAACATCAATCAGCCTTCTTCCTCTCCGGATCCGTTGTGCTTCTGGAAACGACCACAACGCCCCCTTCCCACCTGCACCTGGAACGCCACCACCGGCGCTCCGACCACGTACCGGGTGGCGTTCGCCCCTGCACCTCGCCAGCCGCTGACGACCTCGCTCTCCGGAGATGGCGGCGGCCGGATCCTCGATGACCACGGTGCGCTCGCCTGCAACGACGATGGCTCCTGCTCGGCCTCGCTGATCGAAGGCTCGACGGTCGCGCTCCATGCCGTCCCCGATGCGGACAGCCGCTTCGGCTGGTGGACCGGCGCGTGCCGTGGGAAGGCCGACACCTGCATCGTCTCCATGTCGTCGCCGCAATCCGTCGAAGCGGTGTTCCTCCAGCGCACCGACGCGACGCTCAGCGTCACCCTGAACGGCGCGGGCCTCGTCAGCGGCGACCGCGGGCTGCACTGCCGCACGCCGCCGGACGCCGCCACGCCCAACGTCTGCTCAGTAACGGTGCCGCGCGGGGCGACAGTGAAGGTCGTCGGCGCTCCCGTCGGAGACGGGAGTCGCTTCACGGGCTGGTCGGGGCCGGACGCTGGCGCCTGCAGCGCCGATACGGCCTGCACCCTCACGCTGAACCGCGATGCGCAACTCCGAGCCACGTTCCAGGCACCGCCCACGCCGCTACCGTATTCGGTCACGAAGAGCGGCTCCGGTTCGGGTCGCGTGACCGGCATGGGTATCGACTGTGGTCCCACATGCTCCACCACCGTCGTCCCGACATCGGATCGCATCATCAGTTTCGAGGCGACGCCCGATCCCGGCAGCAACTTCGTCGGCTGGGGCGGGATCTGCTTCTCGTCCGGCACCCTCGCCTCCTGCCGGCCCAAGGGAGCCGGTGTGATCAAGGCGGTCTTCGCGGCCCGCTCGCCCGACGAATTCGTGCAGGTAGTGCTGGAGGTGCAGGGAAACGGGAGCGGCCGCGTACAGTCCCGACCCGCGGGCGTCAACTGCACCGCGACGTGCACCACCTCCTTCGACACGATGACCGGCAGGTGGCTGGCGAACGTCACCCTGACGGCCACCCCAGATGCAGACAGCGTGTTCGTCGGCTGGCAGGGCAAGTGCTGGAGTTCGTTCCCCCAGGGAGAGTGCGTGCTCGATATGACGGAGTCGCGGGCGATCACAGCCGTCTTCCAACCCCGTGCAGCACCGAGCCCGACCCCGATCGGCCCGCCCGATCCAGATCCTGGGGTCGTCCCCGAGCCGAATCCGCAGCCCATGCTGGATCCCGTACCCGCCATCGCCGACGCCCCGGTCAGCGGGCCACCAACCGTCCCGACGCTCTCCCGTCTGCGGACCACGCGACGCTCCTTCAAGCCCTGGCAGGGCACCGTCGTGCGCTACGTGCTGAACCGGCCCGCCGACTTGGTGATGACCTTCACCTACGGGACGGAGCGGCGTCCCCGTTACCGCTTCCGGATTCCGAGCGGCGCGGACGGCGCGAAGGCCGGGGCCAACAGCGTGCGCATCGTCGGTCGCATCCGCAATCACGATGTCCGAACCGGCCGGTGGACGATCCGGGTCGTCGCGCGCACCGACGCCGGCAGCTCTCCGACGCAGGTACGCAAGGTATCTGTGCGACCCGGCTGAGCGAACGCTGCACGCCTACTGACGCGAACGAAGCAGGGCGGTCCCCGGGTTAGGCCGAGAGTCGTTCGCGCAGAAGGCCTTGCAAGGCCTTCGCGTCGGCGCGGCCGCCACTCTGCTTCATGCACTGACCCACCAGGAAGCCGATCACCTGCTCGCGTCCGCCCTTGAACGCCTCGACCTCGTCGGGGTGTGCGGCGAGGACGGCGTCGATGATCTCGCCGAGGGCATCGTCGCCACCAACCTGGGCGAGATTGCGTTCCGCCACGACGCCGGCGGCGGTTGCAGCGGGATCCTCGACGAGCGCGGCGAAGACCTCCTTCGCGGCGGTCTGGTTGATCGTGCCATCAACGACGAGTGTGATCAGTGCTGCCAGGCGCTCGGGGGTGACCGGACTCTCGGCGGCCGAGAGGTTGTCGGCGTTGAGATGCGCCTGCAATTCGCCCATCACCCAGTTCGAGGCAACCTTGATGTCGCCGGTGCGGGCCGCGAGGTCGTCGAAGTACGCGGCGAGCTCGGTGTCCGTCGCCAGTACGAGAGCCGTGGCCTCGACGATGCCGGCCTCGGTGAGGCGCTCGAAGCGCGCGACCGGCAACTCGGGGAGATCGGCCGCGAGCGCGGCCAACGACGCCTGATCCTGCGTGACCGGCAGGAGGTCGGGCTCGGGGAAGTAGCGGTAGTCGTGCGCCTGCTCCTTCGAGCGCAGCGATGACAACGTGCCCGTGGCTGGATCAAAGTGCAGGGTCTCCTGCTCAATCTTCTCGCCGGCCTGCAGCAGCCCCAGCTGGCGCTCGAGCTCGGCCTCGACACCGCGCTCGAGAAAGCGGAAGGAGTTCATGTTCTTGAGCTCGGTCTTGGTGCCGTACTCCGTCGAGCTGATCGGGCGGATCGAGACGTTGGCGTCGGCGCGCAGCGAGCCCTTTTCCAAGTCGCACTCGGAGGCACCGATCGCAACGACCGTGGCGCGCAGCAGCGTGAGAAGGCGGCGCGCG
>CAJCBN010000026.1 GCA_903960645.1 uncultured Actinomycetes bacterium
ACGAGCCGTCGATACCGAACCAGAGCAGGAGCGCGAGAAACAGGCCGAGCAGCGTGAGGCCGAGACCGGCGGCGATCCGCGGCGCGGGACTCGGCGGCGCAGACGTGCGTGCAGCGGTCTTGCGCGGCGCGGGCTAGCGCGCGGCGGGCTAGCGCTTGGGCGCAGCCATGGATGCGGTTGCGCGGGGCTACTTCGGAGCAGGTTTGGACGATCGCGAGCGTGTGGCCACCATTGGGGCTTCTCCCCCCTGCCGGGTTCTCCTTCACCCGTTTTCCGGACAACAGGGGCCCGGGCCCCTGTTGTCCAGGGGTGGTTGCGCGCTTGCGTGCGCGACGCGGCACACCCGGCGCGTCCAGCGTGCGCTGAAACCCCTCCACTGAGCGATTTCCGTGCGCCTTGGTGCGCACCTGCAGCCCAGCTGCGTCGAGGTAGTGCCACTGCGGCACGCCGGGAGTTGGACAACAGGGGCCCGGGCCCATTTTGTCCGGTAGCGTGGGTGGACCTGCTCCGACTCCTCCGATGCGCCGCCTGCTCCCCCTCCTGACCTTCCTCGCCGTTGCCTTGGCGACCGCCGCCGCTGCGCCCAGCGCGCACGCCTTGAACGGTGATCTGACGTTCGCGTCGTGCCAGGCCAACGCCGCGATCACCAGCCAGACCTGCACCGTGCAGGCCGGCCTGCTCGACGGCGTCGTGGATGTGCAGGTGAGTCCCGACGGCCGCAACGCCTATGCACTTGGCACCGCGAGCGACGCACTCGTCGTCTTCGACCGCAACGCGACGACCGGTGCGCTGACGATCAAGAGCGGGGCCGCCGGGTGCTTCGCGAATGCGGCGCTCGGCGCGTGCACCGTGCTTGCCGGCGCGCTTGACGAGCCACAGGCGCTGGCGATCAGCCCCGACGGCGGGAGCGTGTACGTCGCCAGCAGCACCTCCGCAGCGCTCGTCGGGTTCGCGCGCGACGCGACCACGGGTGCGCTGACGCCGATCTCCGGCGCCGCCGGCTGTGCCTCGAACGCGGCGCTCGGATCCTGCACCGTCGTCACCAACCAGCTGTTCAACGTGGGGACCGTCAGCGTCAGCCCCGACAGTCGCCACGTGTACGCGGTCAGCCAGATCTCGAACGTCGATACGAGCGGCATCGTCAACGTCTTCCAACGCGATACGACGACGGGTGCGCTCACCTATGACACCTGCGTGGCGAGCGGCAGCGTCGGGGCGTGCACCGTGCAGGCCGGCATCTTCGACGTCGGCAACGCCACCACCGCGAAGCTCGTGCTGAGCCCGAATGGCGCGCACGCCTACCTCAACGCACGCGGCAGCTCGTCGCTCGCGATCTTCGACCGCAACGCGACGACCGGCGCACTCACCCTCAAGGCTGGCGCCGCAGGCTGCATCGCCAATGCGGCGCTCGGCGCCTGCACCGTCCTCACCGGCTACTTACCGTCGCCGGTCGGGCTGTCGATCAGCCCCAATGGCGCCAACGTCTACGCCAACGCCGGCGGCACCGCAGAGACGATCGACACCGTGATCGTCTTTGCGCGCAGCGCCGATACGGGCCAGTTGGCAAAGCTCACGGGTGCGACCGGCTGTCTGGCGAGCGCAACGCTGAACGACTGCACCGTGGTGAACCCGGCCGCGCAGCCGGCCGCCAACTTCGACTCGCGCACCGTCGCGCTCAGCCCCGACGGACGCAGCGCCTACATCACCTCCTCCAACTGGAACATGCTGCTCGCCTTCAACCGCAGCACCACTACGGGTGCGCTGACGCTCAAGAGCGGCGCCACCGGCTGCTTCGCCAGCGCGGCGATGACGCCCTGCACGACCGTCACCAACCTCCTCGTCGGCGCGAATCCGGTGACGGTCAGCCCCGAGGGACGCTCGGTCTACGCGGGCGCCGGCACGACGACGAATCCGAACGTCGCGGTCTTCGCCCGCGCGCGGCCGCCGTTGCTGTCGCAGGTGGCCCCGATCACGGGCACGACGGTGGGCGGCACCAGCGTCGTCATCACCGGCACCAACTTCGAAGGCGCCACGCGAGTGCTGTTCGGCAGCACCGCCGGGGTCATCACGGCGAACACCGCCACGAGCATCACCGTGACAACGCCGGCGCGCTCGGCGGGCAAGGTCGGCGTGTCGGTCACCACGCCAGACGGCACGAGCACCCTGGCCTCCGCCTTCACCTTCGTCGCCCCGGTGATCCGCAGCACCATCGCGGTCGCAAAGACAACCGTGTCCTACTCGCGCACCACCGTCGCCTTCCGCACCGTCATCACCGTCAATGCCGCCGGCACGATCAACCAGGTCGTCTCGCGCCTCGTCCGCGGCCGACGCGTCGCGATCTGCAGCCGCAAGAAGGCGGTCGCCCGCGCCGGCACCTACCCGATCGTGTGCATCGCCGGCCGCGCAACGCGCAGCACGCTGCGCCGCGGACGGGTGCGCGTGCGCGTCCTCTCCAGCTTCACCGCGACGCGCTCCACCGGCGTCAGCAACGTGCAGAACCTGAACCTCCTGCGCCGACGGTAGATCTGGATCCGGATCCAAATCTGCACAAAAACGGCAGATCTGGATCCGGATCCAAATCTGCACGAAAACGGCAACTGCGGTGACGGATCTGAAACTCTGAGGCACCACGTACCGACCCCGCCCAACCGGGGTTCTCCTTCACCGGATCGCAAACCGGCAGGAATTGCGGATACCCCACGGAACAGTCGTTGCATGCGCACACCGTCGGCTGCTCTGATCGTCGCCTCGATCGCTCTCTTCGTCGCTCTCGGCGGGACGTCCTATGCCGTCACACAGCTGCCGAAGAATTCGGTCGGCACGAAGCAACTGAAGGCGAATGCCGTGACGGGGGCCAAGGTCAAGAACGGCTCACTCGCCGCGACCGACTTCTCGAATGCGGCGCTCGATGTGCTGCAGGGAGCGGCGGGGCCGACCGGCGCTATCGGTGCGACGGGGCCGAGCAACGTGTACTTCGGCTACCAGACGACCACCGTGACGGTCGACAGCACGACCGGTGTCACCGTTGGCACGATGGATGTCCCCGCCGGCTCGTATTCGGTGGTCGCAGCGATGACGCTGAACAACAACAGCGACTACACGAACGTAGCGGCCGCGTCATGCGGGCTGACCTATGGCGATCGCACGGCGTATCAGGCGGCTGATCTCGCCCCCCAGGCACTAACGCGAAGCATTGACGGGTCTCTAGAGCTGACGCTGCTGGTCGCTAACACGTCCACCGCCGCCGGTCCGATCACGGTCACGTGCACCTGCAGCAACGAGCACGTTTTGCGCGAAGGCACGTTCGACGTGACAGGTCTGCGCATCATCGCGACGCAGACGGGGAACCTCACGACCATCGCAACCAACTGACCATTCCGGGTCCGGATCCAATTTGACCGGTTTCGTGCCAATTTGGATCCGGAGCCAAATTGGCACGAAACCGGTCATTTCGGTGCCGGGTCGAGAAATGTCACCCGTCGCGCGCCGACCCCGCCCCACCCTCTAGTACGCTTCCGTCCATGGCAACGCTTGCGCAGCAGTGGGACGCGATCCTCGAGGACGAGTCCGCCGATTGGGAGAACGCGTTCGTCGAGTTCCGCGTTGCGGAGAACGGCGATCTTGAGGAGGCAGCGCTGGTGCTCTGCAGCCTCAA
>CAJCBN010000027.1 GCA_903960645.1 uncultured Actinomycetes bacterium
GCACTGCTTCTAGCCGCGTTGGCGCCAACGGTGGCACGCGCGAGCACGACCAGCACGCTCGAGGCCCTCGGTGGCACGGCCTGCACCGCCTCCAGCGAGTTCACGTGCGTGAAGCTCAGCGTGCCGCTCAACCATTTCGATCCGACCGACGCGCGACGGATCAAGGTCGCCTTCGCCGTCCGGCCGGCGAACAAGACCAGCCACGGCCTCTTCGTCGTCGCCACCGGTGGCCCGGGTTCCAGCGGCATCCTCAGTGCCGACAGCTACCTCGCGAGCTACTCCCAGAAGATGCTTGACCGCTACGACATCGTCTTCTTCGACCAGCGCGGGATCGGTCGCAGCGGCGGCCTCGAATGTCCCAGAGCGACGGCCGCCGCGCGCATGGATACCCAAGAGCTGCAGCCGGTGACCATCGCTTTCGTCAATGCGTGCACCGCCGAGTTAACGTCTACCAGGCTCCTGCCGTACGTCGGCACAACTCAGGCAATTGAGGATCTCGCCGACTTCCGAACGGCACTCGGCGATCCAGACATCCGCATCTTTGGCGAGTCCTACGGCACCCAATACGCGCAGACCTATGCGGCTGCGCACCCCGTAGGGCTTAAGGGCGTAATCATCGACGGCGTCGTCGACCTGACACTGACCGGACCGCAGTTCTGGGCCAGTGCCTCCCGCCAATTCGAGAGCGTCCTCAACACAACCCTCGCAATCTGTGACAACCGACCGCAGTGCAAGAAGGATGCCAACGGCAACCTCGGCGTCGTCTACGACAAGCTCGAAGCGCGCCTCGAGCAGGCACCGATCCCCGTGCGCTTCCCGCTCGCCGATGGCACGCGGGTCACGCGCGAGCTCACGCTGAGCTTGTTCCGAGGGCTGGTCAGCAGCGAGCTCTACAGCACCAACGGCCGCATGATGCTGACACGCGCTCTCACTGCCGTCGCACACAACGATCTGGTGCCACTGCTGCGCCTCGCCTACCAGGCCGCATTGCTGAATCCGCAGACGCTGAAGCCGATGGTCGACTCGAGTTGGTCCGACGCTATGTACTTCGGCGTGGACTGCCGTGACTACCACTACTACGACGGGACGCAACAGCAGCGCAGCGACGCCTACCTCGCGCAAGCCGAGCAGGTCGGCGCATCGCTGCCGCGCATTGGCGGGACCACGTTCACGAGCGACTACACCTGCATCTGGTGGCCGGGTCCGCCACCGCCGAGCACGCGCCCCGCGCCGTTGCACAATCCCGGCATCCCAACCTTCGTGGTCGTCTCCACCGCCGACCCGATCACGCCGGCAACGCAGGGACGTGCGGTGTACTCCCGACTCGACGATGGCTACCTGATCACCACGCAGGGTGGCCCCCACGTGACGTTCGGACGCGGCATCGCGTGCCCCGACAACCTGATCCTCAACTTCCTCGAGACGGGACGACGACCGACGAAGCGTGAGACCGTCTGCCCCGGTTCGGTGGTAGGCGGCTACTTGGCACTGGCGCCGGCACGGGCGCGCACCTTTGCGTCCCTCAGCGATGCGATGGTGTCGTTCCAGAAGCAGTTCAGCCGCGTTCCCGAGTACTGGTATTGGAGCGGCCAGGTGGCGCAGGCGACGGCCTGTCCCGTCGCGGGCACCATGCGCTTCCGCGCGACCGATAGCGGCTACGCCATCAGGTTCGACGGCTGCAGCTTTACGCGCGGCGTCGCGATCTCGGGCACGGGGCACGATGCAACCAGCGGCCGCTTCGCGATCAACGGCACGATCGCGGGACGCTGGCAGGGACCGATCCGCTTCGTCCACGACGGTGAGCAACTGGACGTGACACTCGGCGGATAATCGGCGGGCCCAGCCCTGTCTGGGCGCTAGCGCAGTTGCGTACCGAGCCACTCCGAGTAGAGCTCGCGGCCCGGCTCATGCAGGTGGTTCGGATCGGAGTAGCCGCCGTCGTACAGCTGCGTGAGGATCTCCTTCGGCGGGAACAGCAGCGGCACGCCGAACGTGGCTTCGAAGCGCTTGAGATACGCCGGCGACGGCACCTGATCGCCGAGTCGCGGCATCAGTGCGAAGTAGATCGCCAGGTCGTGCGCCTTCGCCCAGCGCACCAGCTCGAGCATCGTCTCGCGCTGGGCGTCGTTGTTGACACGGCCGATCGGCCACGCGCCGAGCGGGCGATCCGCCCACGTGCCGCCCTTCGGCGTCACCCGCTTCAGCCACGTCTCGTTGGCCGCCGTCTTGAGCGGGCGATCCTTGCCGGTGCAGCCGTCGGAGACGCCGACCGGGCGCTCAGCGACGGGAATCTCGACGTTCTTGTCCGCCCGGCCGGACAGTGCGCGATCGAGCGCGTAGTCGACGCGCTGCTGCAGCAACTCGAGCAGGTCGCGCGCCCGCAGGTAGGCAGGCTCGCGCGGCTTCTGCGCCGGGTCGTCCTTGAACTCCTCGATCGGTACGAGCGCCGCATGGTCGGGGTAGTAGTCGTAGTACCGCTGCGACGTGGCGACGACGTCGCCCTCGCGGGAGTACTCGACGACGATCGCCTTGGTGATCCCACGCTCTGCCTCGACGTCCTTGATCTCCTGGAACATCTGCTGCGTACCACGCCAGCTGCGCGCGAGGTTGAGCACGACGAACGGCGGCTCCTGCCCGTTGCTGTACGCCGTCGAGACCGTCTGCGGCGACACGCCCCACTTCGTTCGGGAGGTGCCGACGACCACAACATCCACCGGCCCCTTGTAGTTGTAGATCTGGCGGTAGACGCACTTCAGCGAGGCGTAGCGGACGCGCGGCTGGTCGGACCACGCCACGAGCGCGAACACGCCGAGGATGGTCGCGGCGAGCAGCACGGCGGCGCCGAGCTGGATCAGGTGGCGGTGGCGGAGCGACATGGGATCAGAAGTTGGCGTACACCGGAGCCAGCGTTTCGAGCGGGTAGTTGAGGAGGATCAGCGCCCACGCGAGGATGCCGAGGACGACGTACACGAGCAGTTGGTGACTGGTTACCCAGTCTGCCACCCGCTTGGCAAATGCAGCCCAGTGCGCTTCCATCAGACGAGCCTCCTCATGCGACGTGGATCCCGACAAACGACAGGACATACCGGGCCAGCACGCGGTTCGACGGCTGGTTGGCGATCGTGGACATCAGGCTGACGAAGGTGAGCGTGATCACGATTCCGCCGGCGCGCCGCACCACGTGCGGCAGCGGGATCGGCGGTCGCTTCTTGGCGCGATACCAGGCCGTCAGCGCCAGTGCCGACCCGTGCCCGATGCCCCAGAACAGGTAGCCGAGGCTGGCCTTGTGCCACAGGCCGATCAGCGTGAACGTGACGATCAGGGACAGCGCGGTCTTGCCCGTCCGCCGCAGCATGGGCTTGAACATGTAGGCCGTAATGAACTTGGACAGCGAGAGGTGCCAGCGCTGCCAGAAGTTCTGGATCGAGTGGGCGATCAGCGGGAACCGGAAGTTCTCCGTCAGATCCAGGTTGAACATCCAGCCCGCGCCGATCGCGATGTCGGTGAAGCCGGAGAAGTTGATGTACAGGTAGGCAAAGGCGACGAAGGCGAACAGGAGCGCCTGCACCGGCCCGTCCCAGCCCTGCTCGTACATCGCGCTCATCGGCGCACCGAACAGCGCGTCCGCCAACGTCGTCTGGATCCAGCCGCCGATGATGAAGGCCTTGACCGCGCCGATGCCGATGCGGCCGATGCCCATCACCCAGCGGCGGATGTCGGGGTCGCGTGACAGCGCGACGTGATCGAACTTCTGCGACCCGTCGATCGGGCCGGCCGGGAAGGCCGGATAGAAGAGCGTCGTCGTCAGCACCTCGCGGAACGGCAGCGAGTCCAGCTTGAGGCCCTGCTTGATGGAGACGTAGAGCTTGAAGGTGTAGAACGACATCCCGAGCGTGCCGAGCGTCGTGAACAGCACGCTGCGTGGCGAGCCGGCCGGGAACGGGATCAACTGGTCGAGCGGGGTGATCGCGTTCAGCACGAGCGGCAGCACGATCAGCCACGGCAGCCAGCCGTACTGCGGATAGCGGCGCGTGATGCCGTAGAGCAGCCAGGCCAGGAGCGCCGTCGCGACCGCGATGAACAGCGTCGCCGGGTTGTAGATCCAGATGAAGACGCCGGACGTGACCAGCAGCACCGCGCGCCGGCCTTCGACCCAGCCAGCCGGCAGGAGCCAGTAGACGAGGCTCGCGGCGAAGGTCGCGAGGACCAGGATCTGGAAGCTGGCGAGCACGGCAGGCGATCCTCAGCAGACGCCGACGGCGTGGAGGATCAGGAGGTCGCCTGGACGACGATGTCGACGAGCGCACCCACGCGGAAGTCATCGTAGGTCTCGTCGATCGCCTCGAGCTTCGACCCGAGGTCGTTCTCGAGCTCGAACAGGAACGTCATCGAGTCGAGCGAGTCGAGCAGCCCGTCGTCAACGAGGTTCGTGTCCTCCGCGAGGTCGCCGTCGACCGAGCCGACCGTTGCGATCAGCGCCTTCGTGATGACTGCCAGAGCCTCGTCGCGTGTCATGCCCGTCCTCCCGTGGTGTTGCCGGATTGTCTCACGTTCGCACGACGCAAGAGAAGCAGATCTGGAAGGACGGCGGTGCGCCAACACCCTCGGTGTCGAGCACGCCAAGCGTCTGCAGGCGCCCGTCGACGACACGCTCGATCTTGGGCGTCAGGCGCAGCGTGCCCGCCGTCGGGTAGGTCGCCGCCAGCGGCAGCTGGGCCCCCATCAGCGCGGTGAACCAGATGTCCACGACGTCCTCGCCGCGGGCTGCGTGCGCGGCCTTGACGAATTCGATCACGGCGACCAGGTACGACTCGAAGCTGCCGGCGATGGCGAATGCGCAGGAGGCGGCGCCCGCGGCGTCGGCGATGAGCTCGCTGGTCACCTTCGGCACGTCGTCGATGCGGTGCGCAGCCGGGCCGGGCACCTCGAAGAAGCGGACCGTGCGGCGCTCGCCGCCGCGGGTGTACTGCGCCCGCCCGAGCTCGACGCCCTCGGCCGCGTCGTCCTCGTCCAGCGCGACGCGGACGCCCTGCTCCGTGATCCTCGTGAACTTGGCCGTCAGGAGCGCCACCGGCTCGACGGACTCGGCCGCGACCAGCTCGCCGGTGCGCGCGAGAATCTGGGACCCCTGGATGTAGTCGCGCGTCCCGCGCAGACCGACGTCGAGCGTGTGGACCGTCATACCCAGCAAGCCTAGGTGCTGGGGCGGACTTGGCTGGTTGATGGTGCGAGTCCGCGCGCGAGCTCGAGGAAGGCCTGCGCCGGCCCGGACAGCGGGGTGTCGCCACGGTAGACGGCGGCGACCGGTCGGCGCATCTGCGGGGTGTTCAGCAGGTGTAGCTCGACGAGCGCGCCCTCGTCCAGGCTGAACGAGATGGCGGTGCGCGGCAGCAGGGCGACGCCCAGCCCCTCAATGACCATCTGCGCGGCTGCCTCAGTGTTGTCCATTTCGAGGAACGCGCGCGGCCGGAGGCGCGCCCGCTGGAACAGGGTCAGCGCGATATCGGCGAACGACGAGCGGCGGTCGAACAGGACGAAGCGCTCATCCGCGACCTGCTCGATCGTGACGGATCCGCGCTGCGCGAGGCGGTGTCCGCGCGCGCAGACGAGGACGAGCTCGTCCTCGAAGACGCGCTCCGTGACGAGCTCGGGGTGCGACAGCTCGCGGATCAGGCCGATCTGCACCTCGTCGCGCACGACCATGTCGAGCACCTCATCGGAGTGGCCGCCGCGTACCGACAGGTCGATCATCGGCGCCTCGGCCTCGAGGCGCCGGAGGAGGCCGGGCAGCAGGTACGTCGAGATGGCTGGCGGCGCTCCGATGGTGAGGGCGCCGACGCCGGCCGCCGTCAGGTCGGAGACGAGCCGCGAGCCCTCGACGAACGTCTCCAGCGTGCGCTCTGCATAAGGGAGAAACGCGCGCCCGGCCGCCGTCAGCCGCATGCCGCGACGGGAGCGGAGGAACAGCGGCCCGCCGACCTCGCGCTCGAGCCGCTGGAGGCGGGCGGTCAGCGCCGGCTGGGTCAGGAAGAGCTCGGCCGCGACGGGGCCGAGATTGCCGACCCGCGCCACGCGCACGAACGCTTCGAGTTGCCCGGAATCCATATCGATCAATCATATCTATCGATACGACGCTCTATTTCGATTCGACCTTATGGATCGGACGGCGTACAGTCCCCATTCACATTCCGGACACGCGTCCGCTACCGGAGGTTCCCCCCTTGAGCACCGCCCCCACCCGCACCCAGCAGATCGCCGCTCTCGAGCAGGCCTGGAGCAGCGACCCCCGCTGGCAGGGCATCGAGCGCGTCTACACGGC
>CAJCBN010000028.1 GCA_903960645.1 uncultured Actinomycetes bacterium
AACTCCGCCTCCCGCTGAAAGCGATCGACCGGATCCTCGCCCGCCCGCAGCTCCGTCGGCGCCGGCGGTGCCGCGCTGCGGTCGAGGAGCCCCGGGTCGCTGCCGCGCGGTGTGGCCCGCACCGTGGCGAGGAAGGTTGCGCGGTCGGTCATCGTCCCAGCCGCCGCAGGGGAAGATCGCGCGTAGAGGTCCAGCGGCGCAGCCCAGGTAGCCGTGTCGAAACCGTGCCGTCCGCCTGTGCCAGCACACCGAGCAGCGAGCGGCTCGCGGCCGTCGAGGCGCGGTACAGGCGCGGGCGGCTCCAGAGGGCACCCCACAGGGCAAAGGCGATCCGTTCGCCGCGCGGCGTCTGGCCCTCCTCGTCGCGCTGGCGGCGCAGACCGCGCAGAAGATCGTGCAGCGGGATGCGGACCGGACAGATGTCGTCGCAGGCCCCGCACAGCGTGGTCGCCTGCGCGACCTCGCCGCCCTCGGCCTGACCGCGGAAGAGCGGTGTCAGCACCGCACCGATCGGCCCTCCATAGACCCAGCCGTAGGCGTGCCCACCGACCTGCCGGTAGACCGGGCAGACGTTCTGGCAGGCACCGCAACGGATGCAGTGCAGCGCCTCCTCAAACTCCCCGCCGAGCAGGGCGCTCCGACCGGCGTCGAGCAGGACCACGTGCGTCTGCTCGGGACCGTCGGGCTCGTCGGCGCGGCGGGGACCACCGGTCAGCGTGACGTACGTGGTGATCTGCTGTCCGGTGCCGTGCCCGGTCAGGAGCGGCAACAGCACCGCGAGATCGGCGCGCCGGGGGATCACCTTCTCGATTCCCACCAGTGCGATATGGACCCGCGGAGCCGATGACGTCAGCCGGCCGTTGCCCTCGTTGGTGACGAGCAGCACCTCGCCCGTCTCGGCGACCAGAAAGTTGCCACCCGTGATGCCGCCGTCAGCCGTCAGAAACGCGTGGCGCAGTCCGGCCCGGGCGAAGGCGGTCAACGCCTCCGCCTCGTTCGGCAGGTCGTGGCCGGCCATCTCCGAGAAGAGGGCGTGCACCTCGTCCTTGGTGCGGTGCAGAATCGGCGCGATCACGTGACCGGGTCGATCACCCATCGCCTGCACGACAAACTCGCCAAGGTCGGTCTCCACGACGTCAATGCCGGCGCCCTCGAGCGCGGAGTTGAGTGAGACCTCCTCGGAGGCCATCGACTTGGACTTCACGACCCTCGCGATCCCCTCGTCGGCGCAGATGCCCGCCACGATCCGGCGCGCCTCGCCTTCGTCGGCGGCGAAGTGCACGATCGTGCCGTTGGCCTCGGCGTGACCGATCCACTGCTCGAGGTAGTCCGGGAGATTAGCGATCGCGTGGGCGCGGATCTGGCGCCCCTGGTCCCGCAGCGCCTCGTGGTCGACATCCGCGAAGCGCTCCAGCGTCAACTCAAGGGCGTGATCCGTCGCCCCGGCAATGGCCTGGCGGGCAAACGGCCGCGCCATCGTGCGCTGCGCGCGCTCCCCGAACGTCGTATGCGGCAGCTCGAAGGCGCCGGGCTGATGCGCGGGCGCTGCCCAGCCCGACGGCAGGGGCGTCCCGCTGATCGACTCGGCGGCGCTCGGGGCGTCCTCGGTGCGGCTCACGGGAGCGCCTCGCGCAGCACGCTGGCCAGATGGAGGGTCCGCACGGGACTGCCCAGACGGGAGAGGCGGCCGCCGAGCTGGAGCAGGCACCCCGGGTCGGCCGAGACGAGGAGATCGATTCCCGCCTCGGTGACGTCCTGCAGCTTGGCGTCGGCCATCGCCACGGAGACCTCGGGATAGCGGCCGCTGAACGTCCCACCGAAGCCACAGCAGCGCTCCGCGCCCGGCAGCTCGACCAGTTCGAGACCCGCAATCGCACCCAGCACATCGCGCGGGGCCTGCTTGATCCGCAGCTCGCGCAGCATGTGGCAGCTGTCGTGGTAGCCCACGCGCGCCGACAGCCGGGGCTTCAGAGCGACGATGGCGTCGGTCTGCTCCGCGAGGAACGCCGACAACTCACGGACGCGTCGAGCGACGCGCGTGGCGGCCGCCGCGTCGTCCGTGCCGTGAAACAGCTCGCGCCAGTGCAGGCGGACCATGCTCGCGCACGAGCCGGACGGGACCAAGATGGGATCGTCGCCACCGTCATCGAGCGCCCGTAGCGTGGCCCGTGCGACCGTCCGCGCCGGGCCGTCGTGCCCCGCGTTGAAGGCGGGCTGCCCGCAGCAGGTGGTGCCACTCGCCTGCCGCGTCGAGACGCCAAGGCGTGCCAGCACGTGCTCGGCGTCCGCCGTCGTCTGCTGCGCTGTCACGTCGCCGATGCAGGTCGGGAACAGGAGGGCGGTCGACATGAAGGAAGGGTACCCGTAAGGGGTGAGCGCGAGGGCCCGCCCACCGAGGTGGACGGACCCTGGCGTTCCCCCACTCAGATTTCGCAGGTCCCCTGCGCGTGGCTCACCCGAGGGTGACGATCCGCGCATCGAGGGCGGTGGCGCCGCTGGCTGTGGCCCGCAGCGGATTGATCTCAACCTCGCTGATCTCGGGATGCGCGAGCATCAGATCACCCAGACGCACCGCGATCTCCGCGACCCGCAGGCAGTCCACTGGTTCCTGTCCACGCGCACCGGCCAGCAGCGGATACGCGCGCAGAGTTCGCAGCAGAGCGGCGAGATGCGCCGCCTCAGTCGGCACGGGGGCGATCACGGCGTCGTCGAGGATCTCGACGAACACCCCGCCGACGCCGATCAGCACGACCGGCCCGAACGTCGGGTCGCGGCGGGCTCCGACGACGAGGTCGACGCCGCCAGACGGCGCCATCCGCTCAACCCAGATGCCGTCGAGGGCAACCCCGGCGGCGGCCTCCACCCGGTGCTTCATCGTCGTGAAGGTCTCGGCGGCGACGGCCGGCGTGGTCACGCCGAGGACGACGCCACCAGCATCGGTCTTGTGGAGAAGCTCGGCAGCGACGGCCTTCATCGCGGCCGGCGAACCGACGGCGTCCAGCGCGGCCGCAGCCTCCTCCGCACTGGTCGCGAGCTGCCCCGGGGGGAACTCGATACCCAGCTCGGCCAGCGCCGCCCGAGCCTCCGGATAGGCCGGTCGCTCTCCGAGCGTCCGGGCCGGCACGCCCTCCGGTGCCGCGCCCTGCACGATCGGCGGGCGGTCGAGCAGCACGAGCGCATCGATGGCCTGCTCAATCCGCGAGAACACGGGCACGTCCACCTCGCGCAGACGGCGGATCGTGTCGTTGCCGCTGGCCTCCTCCATCGATTGCACGACGACCGGCTTGCCGGTCTCGTCGCTGCTGCGGGCGATCGCCTCCGCGACCTCCATCTCCAGCGGTCCCGCTTCGGGGTGGTAGGCGCCGTAGCCGCCGAAGTAGCCGGTCATGACCACCGCGTCGACCTCGTCG
>CAJCBN010000029.1 GCA_903960645.1 uncultured Actinomycetes bacterium
AGGCGGACGACATCGCCCTCCTCGACCTCGGCGTGCACGAACAGCGGCGTCTGGCACTCGTCGACGCGCTCGAGCGTCTGACCCTCGAAGCGCGCCGGCAGGTCGGGCAGGTCGCCGGCGTACTCGAACAGCAGGTCGAGACGCTCGGTGCGATCGACCTCCTGGAACTCGCCGACGATCTCGGCGAGGCGGGGAGGCAGCTCGCTCACGCGGGCTTCTCGATCGGCACGCGCACGGCGTTGCCCCACTCGACCCACGAGCCGTCGTAGTTGCGGACGTTTTCGAAGCCGAGCAGGTGCGTGAGTACGAACCACGTGTGGCTGGAGCGCTCGCCGATGCGGCAATACGTGATGACGTCGTCGCCGGCCTTCATGCCGAGCTCGCCCTCGTAGATGCCTCGCAGGTCGTCGACCGACTTGAACGAGCCGTCGTCGTTGGCGGCGCGCTTCCACGGGACGTTCTGCGCGGTGGGCACGTGGCCACCACGCTGCACGCCCTCCTGCGGATAGTCGGGCATGTGCAGCAGCTCGCCCGAGAACTCACCGGGCGAGCGCACGTCGACGAGGGGACCGTTGCCGATGTGCTTCAGCACGTCCTCCTTGAAGGCACGAATCGTGGCGTCGTCACGCGGTACGACGGGGTACGTGCTCGGCGTCGCCTCGGTGGCGTCGGTCGTCATGTCGCGACCCTCGGCGACCCACTTGGCGCGGCCACCGTCGAGCAGGCGCACGTCGGCGTGGCCGAACAGGCTGAAGACCCACAGGGCGTACGCAGCCCACCAGTTGAAGTTGTCGCCGTAGACCACGACCGTCGAGTCGGGCGTGATGCCACGAGCGCTGCACATCGCGGCAAACGCCTCGGGCGAGACGTAATCGCGCATGACGTCGTCGTTGAGATCGAGATGCCAATCGACGTGATGGGCACCGGGGATGTGGCCCGTGCGGTAGAGCAGGACGTCCTCGTTCGACTCGATCACGACGAGGCCGTCGTCGCCAAGGTGCTCGGCGAGCCAGTCGGTCGTGACGAGGCGCTCGGGATGGGCGTAGTTCTCGAGCTTGGATGCAGTGTCTGCGGGAAGCGGCATGGTGTCCTCGATGGCTTGGGTGCGACACGGGGAATGCGCCCCCGCATGGTAGGACCGATACGGGCCCCGCGGGTCAGCGCGGGGCGACGCGGTCCACGATCCGGTCGAGCGGGTCCCAGAAGGCGGCCTGCGCAGCGGCGCCGGTCTGCAGCACGGACAGGTGTCCGAAGCTCAGCTCTGGTCCCGACTCGAGCACGTCGAGCGACGAGGGATGTGGGGCGATGCTGCGCGCAATTGCGGCGGCGCCGCGACGACCGACGACCTGGTCGCGGTCGCCGACCACGAGCTCCACGGTCGTGCCGTGGGGCAGGACGAGGGGTGCCGGGTCGTTGCGGCGGACGAAGTAGGGAAACACGCCGTAGACGGCGGCCGGGACCGGCAGCTGCCAGGCGTCGGCCTCCGCGGCCGCGATCACGGCGAGGCCGGCGCCGTAGGAGTAGCCGGCGGCGATGATCGGCCCGTGGTCCGAACCGAGCGCGGCGAGCCCGGCGCGCAGGCCAACCTCGGCGCCGGCGACCATCTGCTTCCGGCTCGAGCGGAGGCTCTCCTGGTAGTAGGGGAAGACGACCGCGAGGCCCTGTGCTGTGAGGTGACGGATCCACGGCAGGTAGTTGCGCGTGGCGCGGTCGCTCCAGCCGTGCAGCAGGAGGACGGTGGCGCGCGGCGGCCCGTTGGGGCGGAAGACGTCGGCGTCTGGCACGCGCGTCGCCGACGGGTGCAGCGGGGTGCTGGCGCAGGCGGTCAGCAGCGAGTTGACGGCCAGAGTCGGGAGGAGGGTGCGCATGCTCATTAGGATCCTTCGCGCCACACGGCGTCGGCGGCCGGTCGGTGGTGCCGCCGGCGGTGCGCGGCGGCCGGATCAGCGCGGCGCGAGCCGATTAACGATCCGGTCGAGCGGGAGCCAGAACGCCCGCTGGGCGGCGGCGTCCGTGCGCTGCGGCGCGAAGTGGTCGTAGCTGATCGTGGCGGTGGAGGCGAGCACGTCGATCGTCGCCGGGTGCGGGGCGATTGCCGCAGTCAGCTGGTCGGCGCCGCCCCGGCCGACGACCTGGTCGCGATCGCCGA
>CAJCBN010000030.1 GCA_903960645.1 uncultured Actinomycetes bacterium
ATCTTCCCGGCCGATGCGGTCGGCGAGCTCGACGCCGTGGTCGGCGTCCGGCTGATCGCGCTCAGCCTCTTGATCGTCTGCGCGAGCGGACTGATCGTGTTCCGCGTGCCGCTGCTCGGGATCCTGGCGGCCGCCGGTGCGGCGACGCTGTCGACGCTGTTTCTCACGCCGGAGCGCATCGCCCTCCACGGGCTCGCGCTGTGTCTGCTCGGTGTTCTCGTGCTCACCGCCGCCTCCGTTGGTGCGGGCCGCGGCAGCCGGCGCCTCGCCGTGGCGGCGGGTGGTGGACTGGTGCTCGTTGCTGTGGCGCTGGCCGCGCTGCCCGGCGTGGCCCCCGCGAGTGCATTGGGCTGGCAACGCTGGACGTTCGACGAGCCGGAGCCCGTCAACGTCGGCTTCGTCTGGGAGCAGGAGCTGTCAGCGCTCGACTTCGGCGAGGAGACGATCCCAGTGCTCGAGGTCAACGACCCGGCGATCGACTACCTGCGTGTCGGTGTCCTCGAGCGGTTCGACGGGCAGCGCTGGCAGGCGGCACAGCGGCCGCTCGGCACGGCCGGTGGCGACACGATCGAGCTGCCGACCGAACTCCTCGCGCCGGCGCTGCGCAACGACCGGGCGCCGGTGCGAAGCGCCGAGGTACGCAACCTCGCCGTCGTCACGCGCGACCTGCCGCTCCCCACCGGCACGGTCGGCATTCGCGGCCTCGCCGCCGCCGTCCGCCCCGTCACCCTCGCGAGCGGCGGTAGCGTGGTGCTGGCGTCCGACCTGCCGCTCGGCGCGACCTACACCGTCGAGTTGGCCGACCGCAAGCTGACCCCGGCGGTGCTCGACGTGGACGTGCTCGGGGCGGCGACTGATCCGCGCCAGACGGTGCTCGAGGAGCTGGCTGGGCTGATGCTCGGCGGCCGACGCACCGACCCGGACGGACCGGGTCCGTGGAACGCCGATCGGTCTGAGCCCGCTGCGGCGGATCGACCCGTGTCGGCCACGGGCACGGCCCCGACACCGGCGGCGCCGGCACGGACGGCGCTGTCCAAGCCGGATCCTGCCGACCTGACCATCGACGGTGCGGTCTATCCGGCCTTCGGCGAGGCCGGCCGCGAGCAGGAGGTGCCGCGCGTGCTGCGCGGCCAGATCGAGGGTGGCATCTTCGCGTCGTCGACGGTCTACGGCTGGAGCGAGATCTACCGCGAGGTGCGGGCGCTGACCAAGGACGCCGAGACGCCGTACCAGACCGCGGTCATCCTTGAGAACTGGTTCCAGACCGAGTTCTCGTACGACGAGACGGCGTCGTACGGCGGCTTCAGCGTGATGGGACCGCTGCCGACCTTCCTGCTGTCCCAGGAGCGGGCGGGGCACTGCCAGTTCTTCGCCGGCTCGATGGCCGTGTTGCTGCGGATGCTCGGCATCCCGGCACGCGTCGCCTTCGGCTTCGCGCAGGGCAGCCTCGACGGGGACAAGCGCGTGGTCACCAACCGCGATGCGCACGCCTGGGTCGAGGTGCGCTTCCCGTACGCCGGCTGGGTGGCGTTCGAGCCGACGCCGTCGCGGCAGCTGGCCGCCCCGACCTCGAGCACCTCGTCTGGCTTCAGCACGAGCGACATCGCGCTGCCGGGCGGCTCGCTGGCGGGGATCGGCGGCGACGAGGAGCTGCCGAATGGCGTGGGGCCCAACCGCGGCTCCACGGGGTCATCCGCCGCAGCCCTGTCGCTCGCCGATGATGCGCCCTCGCCGTGGCCGCGGCGGCTTGCCCTCGTGGCAGTTGCCGGTGCCGCGCTGATCCTGCTCGGCATTCTGATCTGGCTGGCCAAGGCGGTGCGCGGCTGGCGCGCGCGCCGCAGCGACGATCCGCGCCACGCCGCCGTCGCCGCGCACGCCGAGATCGCAGCGTGGCTGGGCGACCAGGGCATCGCGACCCGTGGCGAGACGATCGGCGCCGTCGGCGCCCGGGCGACCGCCGCCTTCGCCGTGCCCACCGAGCGCTGGGTCGACGCCGTGGTGCTCGCGCGCTACGGACCGCCGGCCGAGGCGGCGGCGGCGGTGCACGTCGTGCGCGCCGAGACGCAGCAGCTGACCGGTGCCCTGCGCGGGCGCTGCACACGCCGCGAGCGCGTGCGCGGCGCCGTGCGCCCGCGGCGACTGCTCGGACGCTGACGGGTCTGCCTGCGGGGCGCAACGGGCAGGGGGCCCGGGAGCACGGGTCGGCCGCACCGACTGCTGGTGCTAAAGAGATAATGAGACTGTGCCGCGATCCAAGGCATGCCCCCGCCAAACGCCGCTCAGCGGTGACCGGAAGGATTCGACATGAACGTCGGCACCATCTTCCTGATCGCGATCATCGTCCTCGTCGCCTTCATCCTCCTGCGCGCTGTGCGGATCATCCCGCAGGCGTCGAACGGGATCGTCGAGCGCCTCGGCCGCTATCACCGCACGCTGCAGCCGGGCCTCAACTTCGTGCTGCCGATCCTCGATCGCGTCCGCCAGCGCGTCGACATGCGCGAGCAGGTCGTCTCGTTCCCGCCGCAGCCGGTGATCACGCAGGAGAACGTCACGATCTCCATCGACACGGTCATCTACTTCCAGATCACCGATCCCGTCCGCTCGACCTACGAGATCGCCGATCTGATGCTGGCGATGGAGCAGCTGACGGTGACCACGCTCCGCAACCTGATCGGCTCGATCACGCTCGAGGGTGCGCTGACGAGTCGCGACACGATCAACGCCGAGCTGCGGGCGGTGCTGGATGAGGCGACGGGCAAGTGGGGCGTCCGCGTGAATCGCGTGGAGCTCAAGTCGATCGACCCGCCCGCCACGATCCAGGCGGCGATGGAGAAGCAGATGCGCGCGGAGCGCGACCGCCGCGCCACGATCCTGCTCGCCGAGGGCGAGAAGCAGGCGGCCGTGCTGATGGCCGAGGGTGCTCGGCAGGCGGAGATCCTGCGCGCCGAGGGTGACAAGCAGGGCGCCATCCTGCGCGCCGAGGGTGAGGCCCAGGCGATCGACTCCGTCTTCTCGTCGATCCACGCCGGCGACCCCAATGAGCAGCTGCTCGCGTACACCTACCTCCAGCAGCTGCCGCTGATCGCCGACGGCCGGGCGACCAAGCTGCTGATGGTGCCGAGCGACGCGATCGCCAGCATGGGCTCGCTGTCGGCGCTCGGGTCGGCGTTTGGGTTCCTCAACGAGTCGCAGGGCGAGCAGGGGCCGTCGCGTCGCGAGCAGGAGGAGCAGGCGCAGCAGCGCGAGGCCCTCCGCCGCCAGCAGGAGGTCGAGCGGCAGCGCGGGCCGGGCGAGGACGAGGCGTAGCGACAATGGAGACCGTGCTCATCATCTGGCTCGTGATCGCCGTCGTCGCGCTGGCGTTCGAGGTTGCCACCACCCAGCTGATCGCCATGTACATCGCCGCCGGCGCGCTCGCGGCGGCCGTGGTCACGGTGCTCGGAATCGACGTGCCCTTTCAGGTGCTGGCCTTTGCGATCGTCACGATCGTCGCGCTCGCCACCACGCGCACCGCCCTCCGGCGCATGCTCGACCGCAGCAGCCCGCTGCTGGCGATGAACGTCGACGCGCTGATCGGCCAGCACGCGGTCGTCACCGAGCAGATCGACAACGTGCTGGGGCATGGCTACGTCGTGGTGCGCGGCGAGACGTGGCAGGCGCGCAGCTCCGACGAGTCCGGCATCGACGTGGGGCAGCACGTCCACGTCGATCGGATCGACGGCGTGTCCCTGTTCGTGTCGCGGATCGGCTAGCCGCACCGGAGCGCTGAGCCGGTCGGCGCTGATGGCAGGCTCGGCAGGCACGGCGCCCGGGCCCTCGGCAACCCTGCCACCGGGAAGCGTGACCGACGTTGCCCGCAGGGTGACAGCGGGTGATGGAGAGCAATGAGTAGTCCGGCCTGCAGCAGCACAGCGATCCATCCCACGGGTGCTGTGTTCCCGTTATCCTCTGCCGACTATGCCGCGCCGCGTGCGCGCCCCGAAGGAGCTATCCGATGACCGATTCTGACCGCCCCCTCTCGCGGCGGCGATTCCTCCGGGACGCCGGTCTGGCCGCGGGCGCATTGACGCTCGGCGCCGGTCTGCTCCCCGCCATGGCCGGCGCGGAACCGCAGCCGTTCACGCCCCGGGGCAGGCTCACCCGCCGCCCGAACTTCCTGGTCATCATGGTTGACGAGAAGCGCGTCCCGATGGCCTACGAGAGCGAGCGCCTGCTCGAGTGGCGCCGCAAGAACCTCCGCACCGAGGAGGCGCTGCGCCGCAACGCGCTGGAGTTCACCAACCACTACGCGATGGCCACCGCCTGCTCGCCATCGCGCGCCTCGATCTGGACCGGCCAGTACCCGTCGCTGCACGGCCTGACGACGACGAGCGGCATCGCCAAGCGCACGCCCGAGTCGGACCTGTACTGGCTCGACCCGACGACGGTCCCGACCATGGGCCACTGGTTCCGGGCCGGCGGCTACGACACGTACTACAAGGGCAAGTGGCACGTCTCCGAGGCCGACCTCTACCAGCCCGGCTCCTACGATCCGCTCCCGTCCTACACGGCGCAGGCGCGCGTCAACCCGCGGCTCGCGAACGTCTACCTCAAGGCGGATCGCCTCGACCCCTTTGGCTTCCACGGCTGGGTGGGCCCCGATCCGCACGGCAGCAGCCCGCTCAACTCCGGCTCGTCCGGCCCGGGGGGCCGTGGCCGCGATCAGGCCTACGCGCAGGAGAGCGCGGAGTTGCTCCGCGCGCTGCGCACCGCTGATCGTCCCTGGCTCGCAGTGACCTCGTTCGTGAACCCGCACGACATCGTGCTCTGGGGCCTGCTCTCGCTGGCTCAGCGGAAGCTCTACCTGGCCCAGCAGCTGCGCGGCTCGAACGTCCCGCTCGAGCTCTTCACCGACCTGTACACGCAGTCGAACGCGGAGGACCTGTCCACCAAGCCCACGGCGCAGGCCAGCTACAAGGCCGTCTACCAGCAGGGGCTCCAGCCGACGCGGGCAGAGCCGCCGCACCAGCGCTTCTACTACCAGCTGCAGAAGAACGTGGACGAGGACATGGGCCGGGTCTTCTCGACCCTGAAGGAGTCGCCGAGCGACTACCGCGAGACGATCGTGATCTTCCTGTCCGACCACGGTGAGCTGCTCGGTGCGCACGGCGGGCTCTTCCAGAAGTGGCACAACGCGTACGAGGAGTCCATCCACGTGCCGCTGATGATCCACAACCCGACGCTGTTCCCGGAGCGGAGCTCCACGGATCTGCTCACGAGCCACGCCGACCTCCTGCCGACGATGCTTGGCCTGGCCGGTCTTGATGAGGCCGCGCTTCGCCCGACGCTCATCGAGACGCACACGCAGGTGCGCAAGCTGCCGGGTCGCGACCTGTCCGGCTTCGTCCTGGGCGTCGAGCAGGAGCGCGACGTGCCGGAGGCGCCGCAGTACTTCATGACCGACGATGCGCCGTTCCGCGGTCAGCGTCAGATCGCCTGGAACAACGTGGAGTACTTCCCCGTCATTCAGCCGAACTCGATCGAGAGCGTGCTCGTGAAGCTGCCGACGGGCAAGAACCGCAAGCTCGAGCTGTGGAAGTACTCGCGGTACTTCGAGAACACGGCGATGTGGAGCAGCCAGCCCGCGGCCGGCAGCGGCAATCCTACGGTCGACGTGATCACGATCGTCGACGGCACCGTCACCACGGGCGGTCCGACGACGGCCACGCGCTACGTCAAGTCGACCCAGCCGAACGCGAGCCAGGGGCAGCAGGCGAAGGCCCCCGACGAGATCGAGGTCTACAACGTCTCGCGCGACCCGGCCGAGCTGACCAACCTCGCCACGGATCCGGCGAGTCAGGCCACGATCGCGAAGCTGGCCAAGTTGCTCGCTGCGCAGCGCAAGGCCAAGCGCCATAGCCCTGTCAAGCAGCCGTACACGGACAACGACGCGATGACGTCGTTCGTCTACGACGCGAGCACGTACGTCGGCGGCAACTAGCCCGCCCGCCCGTCGCCGATATTCCTGACCTTCCGCTCGACCACCTGGAGACCACCATGCCGTTCGTATCGACGCCAACCGCACGCAGAGGCGACCCCACCGCTCGCAGATCGCTCACGCTCCTGTGCGGCGTGGTCATCGCTCTCGCCGCCGCGGCACTGACGATGCCGCTCGACGCTCTGGCCCGCTCGATTCCGCCGGGCCGCGGCCAGGCCACGGCGGAGCAGTTCATCGGGCGCCCCGCGATCGCCAAGCCGGTTGCGCTGCAGACGATCCCGCAGAACCCGTTCATGGCGGCCGGTAGCACCTCGAACATCCACAACGACTCCTACATGACCGACACCTACCGCCAGATCGGCCCGCTTGGCGACGAGATGTCGGTCACGTCCGTCATGGCGAAGGGCGAGTGCGCGAGCGTCACCTTCACCAGCAAGGGCCAGATCGTCGCGATCTGCCTGCTGCCCGGCAGGCCCGCGTACCTCACGTTGATGGATGCCGACACGCTCCAGATCGTCACCCGCACCGCGCTGCCGTCCGTGTCCGAGACGACGAGCGCGGCGCGCTCCTCGCGCCCCTCGACCCGCGACTACACCGAGCTGTCCGGTGGGTACTTCTATCTCGACAACCAGGATCGCGCGGTCGTCTCCACCGCCACGCGTCACCTGATCACGTACCGGATCACGGGTACGGGGAAGCGGACCGCCTTCAAGGTGGTCTCCGATATCGACCTGACGGGCGTGGTCGCCGCAGGCGACGTGATCGAGTCGGCGTTGCCGGACTTCGCCGGGAACGTCTGGTTCATCACCCTCAGCAACGGAGTCGTGGGGTACATCGACCATGAGACGAAGGTGCCGCGCGCGATGACGCTCGGCGCGGCAGCGGGTGACGAGCAGATCGCCAACTCGTTCTCGATGGGCAAGAACGGTGGCGTCTACATCGTCAGCACCAAGGCGATGTATCGCTTCGACGTCGCGACGTTCCCGACCCCGACCTGGCGCACCGTCTACGACAACGCGGGCACTCAGAAGCCGGGGCAGAAGAGCATCGGCTCCGGCACGACGCCGACGATCATGCCGCGCAATCGCGTGGCGATCGTCGACAATGCGGCACCGCGTGAGAACGTCGTCGTCTACGACGTGCGAACCGGCGCCGAGGTCTGTCGCGAGCCGATCTTCCCGGTCGGTCGGAGCGCCACGGAGAACTCGCTGATCTCGCTCGGCGATTCCCTGATCGCCGAGAACAACTACGGCAATGCCGGTCCGCAGTCCACGACACTCGGTCGCACGACGA
>CAJCBN010000031.1 GCA_903960645.1 uncultured Actinomycetes bacterium
CGGCGGCGGCGAGCGTGGCGATCGGGTCGAGCGGCGAGATCGGGGCGTCGGTGCCGAAGACGAGCGTCGCCCCGCTCTCAATCAGCGGCTGCCCGGCGGAGGCGCCGGCGCAGCGCTCACCCCACGCGGTCTCGGCGTCGGCGCGATCCTCGCCGGCGTGGACGGGCTGCATGGAGGCGACCACGCCGAGTGCTGCGAAGCGTGCGAGGTCGTCGGGATGCACGAGCTGCGCGTGCTCGATGCGCGGCGGGCGCTCGTGGACGAGGGCCAGTTCCTCCCAGGCCGCGCGTGTCTGCTCGAGGGCGTCGAGGGCCGAGCGTACCGCGGCGTCACCGATCGCGTGCATCGCGACCGGGAGGCCGAGTGCGGCCGCGCGCTCGATCGTCTCCGCCAGGGCCGCGGACGAGAGGAGCTCGAGTCCCGTGCCCCCGTCGGCATAGGGCGCGAGCATGTGCGCGGTGCGCGCACCGACCGTGCCGTCGAGGAATGCCTTGACGGCACCGGTGCGCACGTGGTCGGAGCCGAACCCGCTGATCAACTCGACCGCCTCGATCGCGTCCAGGTGCTCGGCCGGGAGGGCGCTCGTGACGCGCAGCGTGACGCGTTCCTGCTCGTCGAGCTCCTGCCACGTACGGCGCCCGCCGTGCCGCTCGAAGTCGTGAATACCCGTGATGCCGAGGCGATGCGCCTCCTGCTGGCCGAGGATCGTGGCGCGCTGGCGCTCGGCCCGCGTTGGCGCGGGCAGCGGCGTGGCCCAGGCGGCATCCTCCCGGCGGATCGCGTCGCCGCCGACGTGCCCGAGCGCGGTGCGGTTGAGCCAGAGGGCGTGGCGATCGCGGGACCAGCAGGCGGCGGGGCGCCCGACGGTGGCCGTCTCGAGCGCAGCGGCTGGGTCGGCGATCTCCGCGAGCATCGCCTCGGTCCAGCCGGCGGCGATCAGCCAGCCGGTGTCGGCACCGGCCGCGCGGTCGGCGGCAGCGCGCTCGGCGATCAGCGCGAGCGCGGCTGCACCGGTGGGCGCCGCGCGGACGTCGACGCGCAGGCGGTCGAGCGCCCACGAGAGAAAGTGCACATGCGCATCGACGAAGCCGGGGACGACCGTGCGGCCGCCGAGGTCGATGCGCTCCGTGGAGACGGCGGAGGTATCGCCCTCCCAGGCCTCGACGCCGCGCGTGATGCGGCCACGGTCGTCGATCGGCAGTGCCCGCATGCGCGGCAGCGCCGGATCTGCGGTGTGGATGATGCCGCCCTCGAGGATCACGGGCTGAACCGTAGACGACCGGTGGGGAGCGGTCCCCTCGATCGTCTACGGTGACCCGGTGCCCATCCTGCCCGCCGAGATCGAGCGCCGCCTGACCGCCTTCCAGCAGGCGCTGCGCGCAGCCGCGATCGACTGCGCGCTGCTGATCGAGGCCAGCGACCTCGTCTACCTGACCGGCGTGATGGCCGACGCGCACCTGCTGGTGCCTGCCGACGGCGAGCCGATCCTGCTGGTGCGGCGCAGCCTCGAGCGCGTGCAGGCCGACTCGCCGCTCGAGGACGTGCGGCCGTTCCGGTCGTTCAAGGAGCTGCCGCCGTTGCTCACCGAGCTCGGCGCGCAGCGGATCGGCCTCGAGCTCGACGTCCTGCCCGCGGCGCGCTACCTGCGCTACCGCGACCTCCTACCCGACGCCGAGCTGGTGGATGTCAGCGACGTGGTGGCGGGCGTGCGGGCCGTCAAGAGCACGTGGGAGTTGACGATGATCGGCAAGGCAGCCGAGCAGGTCGCCGCGGCCTTCGCCGCCGCCCCGGCGCTCGTCGCGGAGCAGCCGACCGATCGCGCGATCCAGATCGAGCTCGAGCACCTCATGCGGCAGGCGGGCCATCAGGGACCGCTGCGCTTTCGCGGACTCAACGGCCAGATGTTCTATGGCGCGGTGCTGGCCGGACCGGACGGTGCGATCGCACCGTGGGCCGACACGCCGCTCGGCGGTCCCGGTCCGAGCGCGGCCGTCGGCAAGGGGCCGGGTGGGTGGGAGATCCGCGACGGTGACGCCGTCACGGTCGACCTCGTCGGCGGCTGGGAGGGGTACCTGGCCGACGCCACGCGCACGTTCTTCCGCGGTACGCCGAATCCGCAGTTGGCCGAGGCGCTGGCGGTCTGCGAGTCGATCCTCGCCGCGCTCGAGGAGCTGATGGTGCCGGGCACGCCCGCCGAGCAGCTCTACCTACGCGGCCTCGAGCTGGCCACCGAGGCCGGCTTCGGGGATCACTGGATGGGGCACGGTCCGGGCCGCGTGCGCTTCGTCGGGCATGGCGTCGGCCTCGAGATCAACGAGCGGCCGTTTCTGGCCCAAGGCTTTGCGGATCCGCTCGCGTTCGGCAACGTGATCGCGGTCGAGCCGAAGCTGGTCTTCCCGGGCCTCGGCGCGGTCGGCGTCGAGAACACGTACGCCGTGGACCGCGACGGCCCAATCCGCCTGACCTAGCGGCCCCGCTCCATCTCGTCGAGCGCGGCATCGCGCCGCGCGTCGGCCCCGGCACGCCCGACGTCCACGCCCGCCGGCACCTGGACGGTCAGCTCCGTCTGGCGCTCGATCGTGATCCGGCCCTCGAGCACGCCGAGGTCGAGCAGGTGTCCGCCGGCACTGCGATCTGCCGTGACGAGGTGGAGGTGCCAGCCGGGCAGCTCGAGGCCCGCGGCGTCGCGGGGGAAACGGAACCCGACCACGGTGGCGTCTGTCTCGCCGATGTCGAACTCGACCTGCGCGGCGACGGCGGCGGCCAGCGTCGGCGAGGCCTGAGTCTGCTTCGCCACGCTGCGCAGATGCGCCCAGGCGATGCGCGCGTCGATCCGCACGGCGACGCACGCCGCGTCGGGCGGGGCGAGCTCATCGACGACCGCGGTCACGGCGTCGAAGCCGTCCACGGCGCTGATCGCGCACTCGCGCTCGGCGGTGAAGGGGCAGACGACCGCGAAGGGCGTCCGCGCGTCGTCCGGCACGCGCTCAACCGTGCCGTCGACGCGCGCGACGAGCGCCTCGCCATCGACGACGATCAGCTCGCCGTCGAGCAGGTTGAGCGTGCCGAGTCCGAGATCCCCTTGCTGGAGCAGCTCGCCGATCGTCAGGTCGCCCCGCAGCTCGCCGCGCAGGAGCGCATCGAGCGTCGAGGCCTGGAACGCCTCGTTGTCGTTTGGCACCTCATCGGCTGCCTCCGAGCGCCGCAGGCGCGACACGCGGATGCCGCCGATGAGTCCGTCGTCGATGGGCACGTGGCGATCCTAGCGCGCGCGGCGCAGGCGGATCGGCCCGCGGGCGGTTGACGGGTCGACGACGCGGCCGCCCTGCGTGATCTCGAGCGTGCCGGCGGCGACCAGGCGCCGTGCCGCCCGCCGCGCCGGCTCCATCAGCGGGCGCCAGTCCTCACCGCCCACGCGCTGCGCGGCCTCCGACGGGCAGATCGTGGCCTGCGCCGGGCGACCGGCGAGCAGGTCGGTGATCGCCTGCTCGAGCGCGGTATCCGTTGCGGTCACGCCGCGCTTTCGACAGGCACTCGAGCAGTAGCGGACCTGCTCCCAGTCCCGCGCCCAGGCCTTCCGCCAGGCGAAGGCGCGCCCGCAGGACACGCAGATGCGATCGGGTGGGGTCATGTCTGCGGTGCAGTGAGTGCGCGCTCAAGCGCGAGGCGCGCGTCGGTGCTGATGACGGGCCCGTGGGCCGGCACGAGGTGCTCGACCGGCAGCTCCAGCAGGTGCGGCAGGAGGAGTGGCAGTCCATCCTGCAGCCACTCTGCGGCCGCGGCGTCGCCGAACCAGGCGGCCGGGGGGCGGCGCAGGCCACCGGCGCCGTCGGCGACGACGAGATCGGATGGCCACAGCAGTCCGTGGCAGGCGCACTGGACGAGCGCCATGCGCGCGTCGCCCGGCGCGTCGGGCAGCGTCACGCGGCAGCCACCGGGCAGGAATCCCCCGTCCTCGAGCAGGCCGTCGAGGTGGCACCCGCTGGTCGGTGCGACGCCGAGGACCTGCGTGCCGGTGTACCGCTCGCGCACGGCGTCGGCGCTGCGGCTGTGCCAAACGGACGTGACGGCCACGGTCGGCGGCAGCCCCACGCGCTCGACGTCCTGGTCGAGGTGACGCCAGAAGCGCTCGCCCTCGTCGCCACTCGGCACCAGGGGGTCGAGCAGCAGGATGCCGTCGGGCGCCTCGTGGTAGACGCACGCCACATCCCGTTCCCAGCCGACGGCCGGTTCGTCGCGCCAGTCCGGGTGCGGCGCGGTCCAGCGCCAGAGGCCGTCGCTGAGGCGGTCGACGTGCATCACAGCCACGAGTCCAGCAGGCGACGGGCGATGCTGGCGGGCGGGGGCAGCAGGGGGAGGGCATCGCGGGTGAACCACTGCAGGTCCTCGAGCTCGTCGTCGTCCACCTGGATCTCCCCGGCGGCCCACTCCGCGGTGAAGCCGAGCATCAGAGAGTGTGGGAAGGCCCAGCTCTGGCTGCCGAACCAGCGCGGCTCGGTGATCTCGATGCCGGCCTCCTCGCGGATCTCGCGACGGACGGCATCCTCTGCGCTCTCACCGGGATCGACGAAGCCGGCCAGCGTGGAGTACATGCCCGCGGGGAAGCGGGCCGAGCGCCCGAGCAGCACCTCGTCGGCGCCGCGCGTGATCAGGACGATCACGGCGGGGGAGTGGCGGGGATACGCGCGGAAGTCGCAGACCGTGCAGGCGCGGGAGCGCTCGTCGTCGCGCAGCGCGGTCGGGGCACCGCAGACACCGCAGAAGCGGTGCGTGCGATCCCACTCGGCCAGTTGGAAGGCGCGTCCCGCCAAGGCCCACTCGTCATCGGGCACGTGCCCGTGCAATGCCCGCAGCGGCTCGGCGGTGAGTGCCGCGGGGAGCACCGTCCCAGGCGCGATCCGCGCGGTCTCGACGGCTGCACCGTGGAAGCGCCCGACGTGCACCGTCTCGGCCGGCACCAGTCCTCCGAGCACGTTGCGGCGCGGCAGTGCGCCCGCCGCCGCGTCGAGGACGAGCCCGTCGTCGGCGTAGAGCAGCACGATGTCGTCGTCCCGGGGCACGTCAGGTCGGCTGATCGCGGTCTCGAACGACATGCGCCTAGCATCGCACGTTCGGGTGACAGGGGCAGAACCCGTCCCCGGGGTTCGGCAGGAGAACGGACGTCGAGTGAGAAAGGGGGTGCATGACTCCCCTCGCCACAGCCCCTGCGCTGCCGTATCAGGCGGCTCCGATGCGTCTGAGCGTCGCGCCGGGCGCTCAGCCGGGTACCCGCATCATCTCGATGGCCAACCAGAAGGGCGGCGTCGCCAAGACGACGTCGACCGTCAACCTCGCCGCCGCGCTCAAGGAGCGTGGTATGCGGGTGCTGGTCGTCGATCTGGATCCGCAGTCGAACCTCACGATGAGCTTCGGGATCGACCCTGAGCACCTGCAGCAGTCGATGTTCGACGTGCTCGTCCACCGCCTGCCGATCCGCGAGGTCATCCAGCAGCGCGAGGTCGACGTCGCCGCCTCCTCGATCGATCTGGCCGGTGCGGAGCTCGCGCTGTCGGCGATGATCGGTCGCGAGCGCACGCTCGAGAAGGCGCTCGCCCCGGTCCGTGACGACTACGACTTCATCCTGATCGACACGCCGCCGTCGCTCGGCCTCCTGACGATCAACGCGTTCACCACCTCGACGGGAGTGATCGTGCCCGTGCAGCTCGAGTACCTCTCGCTGCGCGGCCTCGTGCAGCTCGAGTCGACGCTGCAGATGATCCGCGAGCACCTCAACCCCGCCGTCCATATCGAGGGCATCCTGCCGACGATGGTCGAGGGGCGCACGATCCACGGCCGCGAGGCGCTGGATCTGCTGCAGGCCAATTTCCACGATCTCGTCTTCGAGACGCGCATCAAGAAGTCCGTGAAGCTCGCGGAGGCCCCAGTTCAGGGGGGCAGCGTGCTTTCCTATCAGCCAGACGGTGCAGGCGCCAATGCCTACCGCGCCCTGGCCGAGGAGGTGCTCAGCCGTGTCGAATAAGCGAGCCAGCATGCATGACGGTCCGCTCGCGGACCTGTTCCGCGCAACGGACGCTGCGAAGCCGACGGAGCCGCCCCGCGAGGAGCCCGTCGAGCACACCCAGATGATGGAGACGCCGGCCCCGCCGGTGCAGGCTGCGCCGGCGCCGACGCCCGTCGCCTCGCACATCCAGCCCGTGCCCGATCCCGTCGACGCCCCCGCCGCTGAGCCGGCGCGCCCCGCTGCGGCCTTTGCCCGCGGTGACATCAAGGGCTCGCCGCTGGCCCGCGAGCTGTCGTCGAACGCCTATCTCGCCGTGATCCGCGTCGTCGGTGTCGGTGGTGCCGGCGTCAACGCCGTCGACCGCATGATCGAGGCCGGCATCCGCGACGTCGAGTTCATCGCGATCAACACGGACGCCCAGCAGCTGCACGCCTCGGGTGCGCCCAAGCGCATCCACATCGGCGACGAGCTGACCAAGGGCCTCGGTGCCGGCGCACGTCCCGAGATCGGCCGCGAGGCCGCCGAGGAGTCGGACGAGCAGATTCGTGAGGCCCTGCGCGGCTCCGACCTCGTCTTCATCGCCGCTGGCGAGGGTGGTGGCACCGGCACGGGTGCCGCGCCCGTCGTCGCCCGCATCGCCCGCGAGCTCGGCGCGCTGACGATCGGCATCGTGACGACCCCGTTCCGCTTTGAGGGCGCACAGCGTCGCGCCCAGGCCGACGCCGGCATGGAGATGCTCCAGGCCAACGTCGACACCCTGATCTCGATCCCGAACGACCGCCTCCTGCAGGTGCTCGATCGCAGCGTGACGATGGTCGATGCCTTCCACGTGGCTGACGACGTCCTCCGCCAGGGTGTGCAGGGCGTCTGCGATCTGATTACGACGCCCGGCCTGATCAACCTCGACTTCGCGGACGTCCGTACGGTCATGCGCGACGCCGGCACCGCCCTGATGGGCATCGGCATGGCGAGCGGTTCGAATCGCGCCAAGGAGGCCGCGACGCGCGCCGTCGAGTCTCCGCTGGTCGGTCATCAGATGAAGGGCGCCACGGGCATCCTGCTGAGCGTCTCCGGCGGCCCCGATCTGTCGCTGCACGATGCGATGGAGATCGCGGAGATCGTCCGCGACGCGGCCGACGAGTCCTGCAACGTGATCTTCGGTGCCACCGTCGACGAGAACCTCGGCGATCAGGTCTGGGTGACGGTCATTGCCACCGGCTTCGATCGCCCGGCCGGCTCGCGTCCGCTGGAGGCCTCGATGACCGGCGGTGCGGCGATGATTCCCGAGTTCAGCGTGCCTGCGACCTCGGGGTCGGATGACGCCGACGTCGACGTGCCCGACTTCCTCAAGTAGCGCTCGCTACTCGAGGCCGAGTTCGGCGGCCAGCTCCTCCGGCGTGCGTACGCGGCCGTTGCGGCGCGCGCGCTCCTGCGTCTCGCGGGTCAGCACGAGCCCGCGGCGGATCTCGGTCAGCAGTCCCGTCACGATCTCCAGACGTCGGGACTCGTCGCGCTCCTCGAGCAGGTCCTGCTTGGCCTCGACGCCGAGGTCGATGCGCGCCACGAGGGCGTACGACAGTCCGGGGCCGGGCTCGGGCGCATCCGGCGCCTGCTCGGGCAGCTCGGCGATGAGGCGCGTGAACGCCTCCAGCGCCGCCGTCTGAGCGGACTCGGGTGCCTCGGCCGGATCGTCCTCGACGGTCGTGACGACGGCGGAGCGGTAGGCGTGCTCGTCGTGGACGCGCTCGAGCCGCACGACCTCGCGCCCCATCGAGACGATGTTCGAGCGGCCGTCGGGAAAGCGCTCGAGAACGTCGGTGATCTCGGCGGTGCAGCCGGTCTCGCGCAGTCCCTCTTCGTCCTGCAGCACGAGGACGAACGGCTCATCGGCATCGATGCAGCGATCGAGCAGCTCCTGGTAGCGCGGCTCGAAGATATGGAGCGGCAGCGGCTCGCCGGGAACGAGCACCAGCTCGAGTGGGAAGAGGGGCAGATCGCGAGGCATCCGCGTAGCGTAGAGGCGGTCTGGCGTACGGCGCGGCCATGCCGCATCGCTACCGTATCCCCATGGCCGCTCTGCCCCGAGATCCCGTCGAGCTCGCTGCGCTCGTGCGCAGCGGTGATCGACGTGCGATTGCCCGCGCGATCTCGCTCGTCGAGGACGAGGCGACCGCTGCCGCAGAGCTGATGCAGGCCCTCTGGCCGCACGTCGGCGGCGCAGCTGTGGTCGGCATCACGGGGCCACCCGGCGTGGGCAAGTCGACGCTGGTCGGCGCGCTCGTCAGCGAGGTGCGGCGTTCCGGTCGGACCGTGGGCGTCGTCGCCGTCGATCCCTCCAGCCCCTTCACGCAGGGCGCCGTCCTCGGCGACCGCGTCCGCCTCGTCGAGCACGACACCGACGACGGCGTCTTCTTCCGCTCGATGGGCAGCCGTGGACGCCTTGGGGGCGTGGCGGAGGCGACGGCGCTCGCGTCGGCCATCCTCAGTGCCGCCGCGTTCGACGTGGTGCTGATCGAGACCGTCGGCGCGGGGCAGTCCGACATCCGTATCGCCGACATGGTGGACGTCGTGGTGCTGGCGCTCCAGCCGGGTAGCGGCGATTCCGTGCAGGCGATCAAGGCCGGGGTGATGGAGATTCCCGACGTTGTGGCGCTCACGAAGGCAGATCTGCCCGGTGTTGACGTGTTCCGCTCAGAGCTGCGCCTCGCGCTCGGCATCGACCCGCAGACGGCGCCACGACTCGTCGAGCTGTCGGTCCCGAACGGACAGGGCGTGGGTGAGCTGTGGGGGGCCGTCACGGTGGTCCTCGACGAGCTCGGGCCGGCCGGTGTCGCCGCGCGGCGCCGGGCCGGAGCGGAGCGGGAGGCGGCGGCCATCGTGGCGGCACGCGCCGGGGCCCGTGCCCGACTGGCGATCGCCGCCGACCCCGCCGTGCAGGATGCCCTGGAGCGTCTGGTGGCCGGAGAACTCGACCCGCTGGCGCTCGTGCGCTTTCTTGAGGGGCATACTGCGGACGCATGATCGATCTTGACCGCATCCGCGAGGCCGCCGAGCGCATCGGCGATGTCGCCCTCGACACGCCGCTCCTGCACTCGCGCTTCCTGTCGGACCTGACG
>CAJCBN010000032.1 GCA_903960645.1 uncultured Actinomycetes bacterium
CTACGTGTTGGCCCAGACCGTGCGCCACCGCGACTTCTTCCTGCCGGAGGAGACCGAGCAGACGGCTGCCGACGCCGCGGCCGAGCTCCACGCCGAACGTCCCACCAAGCGCGAAGCAGGCGTCAGCCTCGCCCTGCTGGCAGCGTCGTTGGTCGCCGTGGTTGGCCTCGCCAAGGCGACCTCGCCCCTGATCAAGGACGCCGTGCACGGTGCCGGACTGCCCGAGACCGTCGTTGCCGTCACGATCGCCCTGCTTGTGCTGCTGCCGGAGTCCATCTCCGCCCTCCGTTCAGCCCGGCGCGGGCGCATCCAGACGAGCCTCAACCTCGCCTACGGCTCGACGATGGCGAGCATCGGCCTGACGATCCCCGTGATCGCCGTCATCTCTCTGATCTTCGGTCTCGACCTCGCCCTCGGCCTCAGCGCCTCCGACACCGTGCTGCTCGTCCTCACGCTCGTCGTGGCGACGCTGACCGTCGTGCCGGGCCGCTCGATCCTGCTGCAGGGCGTCGTCCACCTGAGCATCTTCGCGGCGTTCCTCGTGCTCGCGTTCAACCCCTGAGTCGTCGTCGCTCGGCGGCGCCACTGGCCCTCCGCGCGGAGGTTGGGCTACTCCGTGGCTGAGGGATCACCCATTGCCGCGCGCGCCTCTTGCGCCTTGGCCGGTCCGCGCAGCACGCGGGCGATGACCACGGCGATCGCGGCGCCGGCCATGGGACCGACGAGGTAGACCCACCAGCTGGACAGATCGCCGAGCGCGACGTCGGGGCCCAGCGCACGCGCCGGGTTCATCGCCGCTCCCTCGAACGGCCCGCCCATCGAGCCCCACGCCATGATGTAGGCGCCAACGGCGAACGGCACGTAGGGACCGCTCAGCTTCGGCCCATTGGCCATGCCGAGCACCATCAGCACGAGCCCGAAGGTCAGCAACGCCTCGAAGGCGACCGCCTGCAGATCCATACCGGCTGGTGGTCGTGTGGCCGCGAGGTTGCCAAGTGGCCCGAAGAACCAGCGGGCAAGGAGCGCACCGGCGATGGCCGCAGCGCACTGCACGATCCAGTAGATGACCGCCATCGCCCAGCCCATGTCGCCGCGCAGCGCAAAGGCGAACGTCATCGCCGGGTTGAAGTGCGCGGAGATGTCGCCGAGGAAGAAGATCGCGACCATCAGCCAGAGGGCCGAGAACGCCGACAGGATTAGCGCGACCGCGTACGGCGACGGGTCGCCGCCGCCGTACTTCACCAGCATCGCCGCGCCGCCGGAGAGGATGAACACCAGTCCGAACACCCCGATGAACTCGGCGATGATGCGCCGCTTGCGATGCTCGCCACTCGTCCAGGACGCGTAGTACTTACGCGAGCCGACCTCGGAGATCAGGGCCTCGCGCCCCGTCGGATTGACGCTCACGACGAGCGCCGAGGCTTCGCCGGGGCCTTGGCCGCCGGCTTCGCGGGTGCCTTGGCGGCCGGCTTCGGCTTGGCCTTCGCCTTGGGCTTCGACTTCGCCTTCGTCACGGCCCCGTCGGGATGCGTCATGTTGAGCGGCACGACCACGCGGTCGTAGAGCTCCTCGGACACGCCGGTCTTGAGTGCGGCCGCACGCAGGGTGAGGTTGTTGTCGATGGCGTAGTGTGAGATCACCGACGCCTGGTCGTAGCCGATGATCGGCGAAAGCGCCGTGACCATCATCACGGACTTGTCGATGTTCTCCTTGATCTGGGGGCGATTGAGCTGCGCGCCCTCGATCATGAACTCGCGGAAGTGGTCGCACATGTCGGCCATGATCAGCGCGGAGTGCAGGTAGTTGCTGATCAGGACCGGCCGGAACGCGTTGAGCTCGAAGTTGCCCTCGGCGCCGCCCATCTGGACGGCCACGTCGGAGCCCATGATCTGGATGCAGACCATCAGCATCGCCTCGGCCTGCGTCGGGTTGACCTTGCCCGGCATGATCGACGAGCCCGGCTCGTTCGAGGGCAGGATCAGCTCCATCAGGCCGGTGCGCGGCCCGGAGCCGAGCCAGCGCATGTCGTTGGCGATCTTGAACAGCGTGACCGCGGTCGTCTTGAGCCCGGCGTGCGCGCGGACCATGCGGTCGAGGGTGCCCTGGGCGGCGAACTTGTTCTCCGCCGTCTTGAACGGATAGCCCGTCAGCGACGCGATGGTCTTGGCAACCTCATCGCCGAAGCCCACGGGCGAGTTGAGCCCGGTGCCGACGGCCGTGCCGCCCATGGCGACGCGCAAGAGGCCGCTGCTGGCGTGCTCGACCTCGAGGATCGCATCTTCGAGGGCGGCCGCGTAGCCCGACCACTCCTGGCCGACGGTCAGCGGGGTCGCGTCCTCCAGATGGGTGCGGCCGATCTTGACCACGCTGTCCCACTGGCGCGACTTCTTGGCCAGTGCCTTCTGCAGGCGCTTGAGCGCGGGGATCGTCTTCTCGACGGTCATCGTGTACGCGGCGATGTGCATCGCGGTCGGGAACGTGTCGTTCGACGACTGGCCCATGTTGACGTGGTCGTTCGGGTGGATCGGCTCCTGCGTGCCGAGCTTGCCGCCGACGAGCTGGATGCAGCGGTTCGAGACGACCTCGTTGACGTTCATGTTCGACTGCGTGCCCGAGCCCGTCTGCCAGACGTAGAGCGGGAAATCCTCGTCGAGCTGGCCGGAGATGACCTCGTCGCAGACGCGCTCGATCAGCTTGCCCTTCCAGACGGGCAGCCGCTGGTGTCGCGTGTTGACGATCGCGGCGGCCTTCTTGACGTAGCCGTACGCGTGGTAGACCTCGTGCGGCATGCGGTCGTTGCCGATGTTGAAGTGGATCAGGCTGCGCTGCGTCTGCGCACCCCAGTAGCGATCAGCCGGCACCATCACGTCTCCGAGGCTGTCGAACTCCTTGCGCTCCCCCTTGGCCTTCAGGCCGATCGGGAGGTTGAGGACCTTGGGTGCGCGCTGTCCAGGTGCTGTCGCCATGTGGAACGTCTCCGTGGTTCGGTGCGGTGGCAGCCGTGAGGAAACCGGCGCAGGATCTGCGACAAGCATAGGACGCCGGCCGGTCGTAGGCGAAGGACTGCTCACGGTGCACGGGGTCGGGCCCACGGACGCACCAAGGCGAGTGGGCGCCGGTCAGCTGATCGCTGAAAGCACCGACAGTGCAGAGCGGACGGCTCGGTCGACGCCTGGCAGCCGTTCATCCTCTGCCCCGAAGGTATCGCCGGCGATCAGGATGTTCGGAGAGGAGACGACCGAGGCATGAGGCACGCCCACGCTCGTCACGGGATTTGCGTAGCGCCAGCGCTTCAACTCTGCGTCCCGCAGGCGAACATCTGGACACATCCGTTCGAGTTCGAGCACGAGGTTCCCGAGCGCAACCTGCACGTCCAGGTACGACGCCGATGCACTCCATGACGCGGTAGCGACGAGGGTGATGACGGCACCGTCTTCCACGATCCCCGTGCTGCCGATCGTCGCGATCTCGGATGCGCAGGGGCGCTCTGTCGCTCCCAGATCTTCGACCCACGCGATCAGGACCAA
>CAJCBN010000033.1 GCA_903960645.1 uncultured Actinomycetes bacterium
CGACCAGACGATCATGGAGGCGATCGAGGCCTCCGGTCGGCGCGTCCTGAACTCGTGTCGCGAGGGCAATTGCGGCACCTGTGAGACCAGTGTTCTGGCGGGCGAGGTCGACCACCGCGACGAGGTGCTTGACGATGACGAGAAGGCCTCGAACGACGTGATGATGATCTGCGTGTCGCGCGCCAAGGGCGAGCGACTCGTGCTCGACCTCTAGCCCTGCAGCGCCCGCGTTTGGCGAGCGAGGCTACCGCCTTGTCGTCTCGCGGTGCAGTTATTGGTCGCAATGATCGCCGTGAGCACCCCGCTGGCAACGTGGGAGCACTGGAGTGGCTCAACGCACCTTGGCCAGCGTCACCGTGCGCGTTGCGGAGAGCACTGCGCCACCCACAGGCGTGAACGTCGTGACGAGCGTCAGGGTGCCGCCGCTTGCCGCGCGCCGCTTGGCCTTCGACATGTCGCACGCGATAGTCACAGTGCCCGCGCGCTTGGCGAGCACGGCTCCACGGCACGCGTTCGGCTGTGCCGAACCTCCGCGGGGAGTGAGCGTACCGACCACCGTCGCCTTGCCACGTCCTGACGCTCTGAAGGTGACCCTGACCCCGACTGCGGTCGGGCTGACCTTGTTGAGGACGAGCGTCGCGCGGCTCGCCGGTGCCGCCGTGGCGGTCGTTGCTGCTGGCGCTGACGAGCCCGATGGTGCTGCGGGGCTTGGCACCGTGATTGCTGCAGAGGCCGACGAGGCGTTACTCGTGCCTATGCCGTTCGTCGCAGTGACAGTGCAGGTGTATGTCGCGCCTGCGGTGAGGTTCGCGACGGTGATCGGCGAGGAGGTCCCGGTGCCCGCAGCCAGTGCACCGCCTGTGTTGCTCGTGCAGCTGGCGTCGTACGCGAGGATCGCCGAGCCATTGGCGTTCGCCGCGGTGAATGACACGCTGGTGCTCGTCGTTCCGTCGGCAGGCGTCGACGCGGTTACCGCCGACGGCGCGTCCGGTGCGGACGCGATGCCCTGACAGTCCCCTGATGTGTCGCCGAGACACGTGACGAAGGCATTCAGGTCTGCATTGCCGCCGACGGATGTGAGGACAGTGCTGCCGAGGGTGATCGTCTGTGCTGGCGCGGCTGTGCTGAAGCTCCCGCCCATGAGGATCGAACCGTTCGGAAGCACAGCGAGGCCACCGTCCGCGATTGGCATGGTGCCGCTCGAGGCGATCGAGGTTGCCCAGTCCCACGAGCCACTGCTGGAGATGCGGGCAACCGCGAGGTTGAGGCCACTATTGCCTCCGGCGCGGGTGAGCGTCGTTGAGCCGACGGTGAGCGATGTGTTGCCGTAGCTCGCTACGACGATCGCCGATCCGTTATCGCCCGCGGCAATACTTGTTCCCTTGTCCGTGGCAGTGCCGCCAATGCTGCTGGCCCAAACCCATGCTCCTCCTGCATCGAGCTTGGCTACGAAGATATCGTGGGCGCTGCCATTGAGGTTGAGTTGGGGGAGGGCGCCGAGGGTCATGGGGCCGGCAAAGGCGCCGGTCAAGAGCACTGAACCATCAGAGGCAGTAGTTACCGCCCGGCCCCCGGCGTAACCATCTAGTGCGGTGGAACCGGCCGACTGCGCCCACAGCCACGCGCCGTCGGCGCTCAACTTCGCGACGAAGATGTCGTCGCTGCCCAGGGAGCTCAAGGTAGTGGTGCCAAAGACGGGTGCGGTACTTCCTCCAGTCGTGCCGGAGTACACACCAGTGATCACGGAGGTTCCGTCACTCGCCGCGGATAGATCCGTGGCGCCTTCGTTCCCGGCTCCGCCGGCCCGAGTTGCCGACAGCCACGTGCCGTCGGCGCTCAACTTGGCGACGAAGATATCGGTGCCGCCAGAGCTCACGAGCGGAGCGAGGCTGCCAAACGTTGCCGTGCCTTGGAATTGGCCCGCCACCAGCACGGACCCGTCCGACAGTGTCCGTGTCGCGTAGGCTCGATCCCCGCCCGTTCCCCCGGCCGACGTTGCCCACAACCATGCGCCATTCGCGTCAAGCTTCGCCACAAGGATGTCAATGCTGCCGGCGCTCGTTAGCGTCGAACTGGCGAGCGTGGTCGATCCATTGAGATGTCCGGCGATGATGGTGCCGCCGCCCGTTGCGGCTGCGATCGCTTCACCGTTGGCACCGGAACCAGATGTTTGCGCGACCCAGTCGATGGACCCAGTTGTCGAAAGCTTGGTGACGGCTGTGGCGCCTGTCACGGTGGTGCCGCCAATGGTGGCAGTGCCCGACGCCGCGAATCCGACGACGCTTGAGCCGTTGGGGAATGAGGCGACTCCGACCGGAGTGAGACTCGCACCGGCAGTGCCGAACTGCGACGCCCACTGCGGTGTCGGCGCAGCCGCCTGAGCTGTGGTCGGCGCGAGCCCCACAGTCGCGACGAGCGCGGTGGCGGCAGCGCTAACGAGGACGGTGAGGCGACGGTGGCAAAAAGGCATCGCGCTAGCGTAGCGGATCACGTTTGCAGCGCGATAATCGCCCCGAGCACGATCTCGGCGGCGAGCGCCGCGTCGCGCGTGTCGGAGTCTTCGAGCGGCGTGTGCGAGAGGCCGTCGACGCAGGGCACGAAGACCATCGCCGTCGGCAC